>NZ_JAUBTK010000029.1:0-74706 GCF_036702455.1 Microcoleus sp. D2_18a_D3 | reverse complement strand
ACATCCAAAACACCAGCATCGGGACTCCCGGAAACGATTCCTTAACAGGAAACGACACTAACCAACTGTTTCTCTCCGAAGGTGGCGACGACACAGTGTTAGGTGAAGCAGGCAGCGATATCGCTTTCGGCGACCAACAGCGAGACTTCATCGCCTCCGGCCTCGACAACGACATCGTTTACGCCGGCAAAGAAACCGATGCCGTATTTGGTGGCAAACAAGACGATCGCATTTTTGGCGATCGCAATGGAGACACATTGTACGGCGATCGCGGTGGCGACACCATAGTCGGCGACAACGGCAACAACATCGACTTGACCGACAACGACGGCGACCTGATTTTCGGCGGGTCTTCAGGCGATGCCATTGGTAGCAATCAAGGTTCCGACACCGTTTACTCCGGCAAAGGCCCAGACATCGCTTACGGTGGGATCGACAACGACTTGATTTGGGGTGACAAAGGCCCAGATACCCTTTGGGGCGACAACGGAGACGACTCTGTGTTTGGCGGCGTCCTCAACTCCCTCGATATCGACCCCGACGGCTTCGATTTACTGACAGGAGGCGATGGCAACGACCTACTTAACGGCAAAGAACAAGACGATACCTTGCTCGCGGGCAACGGCTTCGATTTGCTGTTTGGAGGCAAAGGGGGCGATGCCATTTTCGGCGAAACTGACTCGGATACTCTCTACGGCAATCTAGGTTCCGACACCATAATCGGCGACTACGGCACTCAACTTGGCAGCACAATTGCCACGGATGAAGGTGATTTAATTTTCGGCAACGACACCGGCGATATCATCGGCGGCGGCAGCGGTAACGATAGCATTTTTGCTGGCAAAGGTAACGACTTAGTTTACGGCGGCAAAGATAATGACCGGATTTGGGGCGAACTCGGTTCCGACACCATTGTCGGGGATGAGGGGGACGATTCGCTTTATGGCGGCTTGCAAAACGAGTTAGTGTCCGATGTTGATGGCCGCGACTTGCTATTTGGAGGAGATGGCAATGATTTTCAGGGTGGGGGTGAGAGTTCCGATTCTTTGAGTGGGGGTTTTGGTAACGATACCCTTCGTGGAGGCAAGGATGATGATGTTGTACAGGGAGATGCTGGGGATGATTTAATTTACGGCGATGATGCCAGCGATATTTTGTGCGGCGATGAAGGTAACGATACCATTAGTGGCGATCGCGGGGAAAATCTGCGAGGCGCTGTGGGTGAAGACGGTCAGCAAGACTGTATTAATGGTGGCAGTGGCGATGACCTGTTATACGGCAATGAAGGTCAAGATACTCTCAATGGTGATGATGGTAATGACAGTATTTACGGAGGGAAAGATCGCGATATTCTCAATGGGGGTGCAGGGGATGACTGGGTGTTTGGCGATGGGGGAGATGATACTTTGATTGGAGGTATTGGGAACGATCGCTTTGTGTTAAGCGCTAATAGCGGTATGGATACTGTGCTCAATTTTTCCGTAGGAACTGATAAGTTTGTCCTGGCTGGTGGCTTGAGTTTTGAGAGTTTGCAACTTAACTCGATGGCTAATGGCACACTGCTACAAGTTGCGGAGACTGGGGAGGTTTTGGCTCAGGTTTTTGGAGCTGATAATACTATTACTTCTCTGGATTTTCTGACTCTTTCTCGTTAAGACAGGCCTCACAAAAAACAGCGTGTAGGGTGCCATTCACACAGCACCTTACCGCTGTTTATTCAAAAATTCTAATCCTAAAAAAATAGCTGCGATGCTTCCTGCTACACAAATTTCTCGGTTTGCTATTTTTAACAAAACTTCGGGAATTGGGACTAAAACTACTTCAATATCTTCTGTAATATCCAATGGGATTTTGCTAGCAAGCTTGACATTTTTAGCAAAGTATAGGTAGATAGAATTGGTGTCTTTGACGGGGTTATCATATAAGGTTGCTAGTTCCAAAATTTCTTCAGCAACATATCCAGTTTCTTCGGCAAGTTCTCTGGCGGCTGCCGATTTCCCGCTCTCTTCAGCAGGGTTGAAAGATCCAGCAGGCAGTTCCAGCAAAATTTCGCCTACTCCGTGCCTGTATTGGCGCACTAATACAAGTTCTTGCTGCTCTGTCGTGGCAAATACGAGGGCGATATTGGGTCGGACATTAACGAAAAAGTCGTTTATAATTTGTCCGCTTGGCAATTCTATTTCATCTTGTCGAACCTGACACCACTTGTTGTTAAGAACTAAGCGCGATCGTAATAATTTCCATTTAGTTAAATTTTTCATATCGCAATAATGCTAAACTTTCAGCGTCATCCGAAGGCAAAATTTTCCCATCCATAATCTATTTCAGATCAAAAATTTCACCCAGCAGCCATGCCATACAAAAAATTACCACGAAAATTTTGGGCAGACTTACAAAAATTGACTGTTAATTCTCTACCAGCGGGATTGTTTGCGATCGAGTCACTGAGTCTGAGTCTAGCAGTCGCCGCCGCAGTTGCAGCAGTGGCCGCAACACTGGAACCAGCAAATGCTTCTACAGTCACAAGTTGGAAATTCGATCCGGCGACAAATCAGCTAGAAATTACTCTCCCAGAGGGAACAACTCCCACATATTCTCTACTCAACCCGTCTCAGATTGCTGTGGATTTGCCCAATACTGAGATCGGAGTAGATGCAACTCAGCTATACCCACAAGGTAGAGTGCGTTCTGTGGGGGTGAGTCAACTTCAACCGGGAACGGCGAGAATTCTGGTCAATTTGGCTCCTGGAGTCGGTTTCAGCGCAGGGCAAGTTCAATTCCAAAGAACCGGGGTAGAAAATCGCTGGGTGTTGCGTCCTTCGATCGAACCGACTCCAATTATGGAAACTCCCGAAACTCAACCCCAGCCTGCAAGACAAGTACCGCAAAACCAGCCGCCGACTGATTCCAACTCAACTGCTGCCACAGAGATCGATCGAGCTGAGCCTCGTACTTCCCTGAATCCCGCTACAAATTCTTCGCAGCCGCCAACTCCAAATGACCAAATCCGGCCGCTAAGAGTGCCTTTAGTCAATGTTCGCCTTGATGAACGCCGTGGGGTACAAGCTGCTGCTCTACCCCGCCTAGAGCCTCAAATAACGGCTGCAGCAGCGCCCCAACAGCGGACGCTTACTTTTGGTGAACCGCTTCCTCGCGGACGATCGAATGCTCCTTTGCAGGCTGCGGCTGGGGCGAATGTCTTGTTGCCGGCGGGCACGGAGATCAGTTTGCTATACCCCGGCGATCGGGCTCTGCGCCTGCAAGCGAAGCCCAGCCAAGAGGAAGTGCTGCTGCTGCAAGGGGGAATTTTCGACAGTCGCGGTAATACGATCGTACCTGCTAATACGCCGGTCATAGGCCGGTTTGAAACAACGAACCTCGGTAGTCGATTTGTGGTCGAAGCTATTAGTCTCAACGGCCGCAATATCCCTCTCTTCGCTCGCTCCGAACCCGTGGGCGGCCGCCGACAAGAGCCTTCCGATCGCAGTTTGTTGCGAAATACTGGTATTGGTGGCTTAGCTTTGTTCTTGCTGAGCGGCTTTTCTGGTATCGGTTTGTTGGCGGGAGCAGCCGGTGGTGTTGCTACAACTTACGTCGCTGCTCCTCAACCTGCTACGATTCAACCCGGTCAAATTTTGCAAGTTCAGTTAACCGAAGATTTACCCCAGTTCGGTTTTTGAAGCCAGAAGGAAGAAGGAAGAAGGAAGAAGGAAGAAGGAAGAAGGAAGTTCGGCAACGGATTTTGTAACGGATGTAACGGATGTAACAGATGTAACGGATGTCAGGAAGAAGGAAGAAGGAAGACTTTCTTCTTCCCTCGAACCTCTTCGTTCAAAATTTACTTAGAGCAGTTTTCCATTCTCTGAAATAAAGTAGGGACTTAAGCTAACCCTAAGTCCCTACCCCATATCTGAAATTGACTCAACTGAAAACCGCTATATCCGCGATTTAGAAATTTTGACCTTCAGTGGTTGGAGCTATCGAACCCGGTTGGTTGAGGAACAGGTTTTTAGCGCCGTCGTTTTGGTAGATACAGTTAATTTCGGGTTGAGCTTCCAGGGGGCCGGTGAAGCCAAAGGTGTTCATGCGATTTTTGCAATCGCGCACTTGGTCTTGGCTGATGAGTTTTCTTTGTTCGAGAATTGCCCAGTTATTGGTTCGCAGGACGCATCCGGGGCGCATACTAGGCTGCGAGATGTAGACGTTGAAGGGGTTGAGGGTGACGTAGAGGCGCATATCTGTCACCATCGCGCTTGCTCCAAACTGCACGCAAAGTTCTGGGTTCGGGGCGCTGCGATCGATAAATTCGCGGGATGCTACGTTCTCTGGGCTAATTGTAGCTGTGGAGCTAAAGGCAATGCCAATGCCAATTCCCAGAATAAAGACGGCTGTTAAAATCCCTAGGGTGGCGGAATTGAGGAAAGAGGGTTTACCGGACTGAGGTTGACGCCGCGACTGTCCGCCAAAGGAGCCGGAGTAGTCGGAGTCTTCATCTCCTCGGGATGGGTCGCCGCTGAATCTGTCGTTGTAGGATTTAGGTTTGCGTTTCATATAATGTTCCCTCAGTTCTGGAGACTCAACAGGTAGTAGTTTGTTATTTTTAGCCGATCGCGCCTTTCTAATATTATGGCGCTAGGAAGATGGTTGCCCAGGGCCCAGGACACCCACTCTGGGTTTGGTGTTGCGTTCACCACTCGCGATCGACCAAGGGGCTGCCTTGTCTGAATTTTCAGATTTCAATAAAATAGCTGAAAGTGAGATAGTCTTGCACAGCGGAGGAATCCGGCTCAAGATTGTTGACAAATTTTAACATTTTACAAGTCAGGAGGTATAGATTAGTGTCTGTCGAAATTATTCAAAAGCCTTCCACAGTCCGCAAGCTTGCACCGCGCTACCGCGTTCTGCTGCACAATGATGATTTCAATCCTATGGAGTACGTGGTGCAGACTTTGATGGCGACGGTACCGAGTCTGACTCAGCCACAGGCGGTAAATGTGATGATGGAAGCCCATACTAACGGGATGGGATTGGTGATTGTTTGCGCTCTCGAACACGCTGAGTTTTACGCTGAAACGCTCAATAATCACGGATTGAGCAGCAGCATCGAACCTGACGATTAGAACCTGACGGTACTGCAACGGATTCGCCCAGCCGGTTTCAGACTTATACCGTCAACCCTCATACATACCAAAAAGCCAAGGGTTCGGCCCTTGGCTTTTTGGTATATTTAATGCGGTAGATATGGAAACTTGAAGAGCATAGGTTTTTCGGAAAGGCCGGAAGTGGTTCGGAGCTAGGTGAGCTCTCGCGCCAATTTCAACTCTTCAATCTCAAATCTTTATCAGAGGAAATTAATAACGTCCTCCGCCGCCGCCCCCTCCGCGAGCAAATTTTCCAGGACCACCGCCGCCCCGGTTGCCGCCGCCCCGGCCACCTTCATCTTCGCGGGGCTTGGCTTTGTTAACTTTGAGGTCGCGACCCATCCACTCTGCTCCGTCGAGAGCAGCAATCGCTGCATCTTCTTCTGCATCTGTGGACATTTCTACAAAACCGAAGCCGCGGGGGCGACTGGTTTCTCTGTCGGTAGGTAGATGTACCCGCTTAACAGTTCCGTATTCGGCGAAGACGGTGGTGATGTCTTCTTGGGTAACTTGGTAGGATAAGTTACCGACGTATATCGACATGAGGAATAACTCCAAAATTTAGACAGTGCGAAGATTTCAGTTTCGGAGAGTCCCCTGCCGATACAGAAGGGCAAGTTTTTAGACAATTCTGTAGCAATGAACAAAGCCTGCAACTGAATCTGATTCACACTTGGTACTTTAACATAGAATAGAGTCTTTTGAATAGGTTTCAGGAGTTAATTAAGTCGTTCAAATTAAAGGTAAAACTTTTAGGGTATTCAGAAACCTGGTTGATGGGTGTGATGTTTTGCCTGCAGTGGAAGCAAAGAAAGTTATGCCCCCCGCTCTCACCGCAGGAAAGATACATCCACCTTGCCAAAGTTGGTACTCAAAGCTAGGTTCACGTTTTCCAGGGCTTTAACTAACCACACCACGCCTTCTCGGGTACTGCATTCGTAGTGACCGAACAAAATTGCCAGTCGCTTTTCTAGGTAGGGCTTGACTTTGCCGCAAATTAGTACGATTTTCAGCAGCAAACCTGTGGTTTGGGTGGGACCGAGGTTTGAGATCAGGTCGATGAAGACAAAGTGGTTGGGCCGCACAGGACTCTCTACTACTAAAAAGTTCAATAACTGGCTGCAAGTTCTGATCATTAAAAATTCATTAAACTTCTGATCGTCGCTGTGGGGCAGGGTATTTTGTAGTTGCTTATACAATTTTTCGTTAAAGAGACGTTTGCCGAAGCGATCGTCGGTGACAGAAGAAATCAGGTATTCGTACAAGTCGTCTTTAAAGGAGTGGTAGGACTGATTTGTGCTGGCGTTCGCCGTGAAACGGCCCGCTAGCTGTCTGTAGGTATCGGCTCCCTCTACTTTTCCGACAAAGTGCTTGAGGGCAAAGAATAGTTCCGGGTCGGTCAACAGGGTCGGGTTTTTTATAGGCTGTATACTTCTTTGAAAGACAATTGAGGTTTCCCGGCGCGCTGTTTGGGCTTTTCTCACTTGGTGAGCCACGTATTGCGAGAGGTTGACCTCAAATTGCTGCTGCTTTTGAGCTTGGATTTTTTTAATGATTTTCTGCTGTTCGTAGGTGCTGTCGTCGCTGAGGAGGCAGTGTTTGTAGAGGTAAGGGTAGCGGGGAATTAAGGTTCCCAGGGCGAGGCTAGCAGGGGCTTTGCTGTTGCTGCTATCTTCATTGCTGTGAGTTATGACTTTTGCTAAGCGCTTGAGGGTGAGGTACTGTTCGCTTTCGGTAAATTGACTTACTAATTTGGGGATAGAGTCCCGCATCCGCGATCGATTGTATCCAAATAATATTTTGGGCGCTTCTTCAAACAGGGCGATCAATTCAGGGATGGCTGCTTGCTTGCTGGGGTAGGTTTGCCAGCGGTTGATCAGGATGTGGCAGCAGCGGTTGAGGATGTACTTGAATTCTTGTTCGGCGTGTTCTGAGGCTGCTATTTTTTCGAGTGCGTCGGCGACGGAGCGATCGGGATATCCGCTACCCTGGATAAACAAAGTGCGAAAGCGGCTGATGAGTTCGGCCGGCTGCTCTCGTTGTACCAACTCCAGCCAGTGCTTGTAAAGTAGCTGTTCTTCTTCGTAACTCTGTCTATTGTAGTCGTTCACTGTGGTTAACCCTCCGAGGCTGAGGCAGTAGCCTTCAGCGCTATTAGCTTGATAAATTGGCCGATGAAGCGCAACAATTGACTCAACCGAGCTTCTCGCCGGATGAGGCTTACGGGTAGAAGCTGTCAGCAGCTTAAGCCGATCGATATTTTTTGCTTAGTTAAACTATTTACCAATACCAGCATGACATGAATTGTTGGTAATTCGCAAGCCTTAAATCACCATCTACTTTGTAAAGTATTGGTAAAGATTGTGGGTGGGTAGGGGATAATTTCTTGGTGGGCGGACGATTTAGTATTAGGATTGTCAAGATATATCCAGGTTAGCAGCCCCCTGTCAGTTAAATTTCAGGTCAGGCAAGGTAGGATTAGCTGTGAAAATAATTATTTGAAATGTGAGTGCTGGTTATGGTTTGTCGCGTAAGTATCGCCCAACTTGCTGAAATTTTAACTGTACCTTTGCCTGCTGTGCCTGACGACGTTTTGACAGCTTTAGGGACAGGTATTGCCACAGATACGCGCACTCTTGAAGGGGGCGAGGTATTTTTGGCGCTGCGGGGAGACAATTTTGACGGCCATCAATTTGTAGCAAAAGCCAGGGATTTGGGGGCGATTGCGGCGATTGTCGATCGACATTGGCAACAGGAATTGCCGAATTTTCCGCTGTTGCGCGTTGACGATACTTTAAAGGCTTATCAGTCGATCGCCCGTTGGTGGCGTGACCAATTCAGTATACCTATAGTTGCTGTTACTGGTTCTGTAGGTAAAACTACCGTTAAAGAGTTAATTGCGGCGGTGTTGTCAACGAAGGGAAATGTTCTTAAAACTCAATATAACTACAACAATGAAATTGGAGTACCAAAAACTCTGTTGGAGCTTTCACCCGCCCACAATTATGGTGTAATTGAAATGGGTATGCGCGGCAGTGGCGAAATTGCGCTGCTGTCGCAAATTGCGCGACCTACTGTTGCGGTAATTACTAATGTAGGAACGGCGCATATTGGGCGATTGGGTTCCGAAGAGGCGATCGCCCAAGCTAAGTGCGAACTTTTAGCCGAAATGCCTGCTGATAGCATTGCTATTCTAAATCACGATAATCATAGATTAATGGCAACTGCGGCGAAAGTTTGGCAGGGAAAAACTTTAAGTTACGGTTTAGAAGGCGGGGATTTGTGCGGAGAATTGCTCACTCATGATACAATACTTATAGATGGTATAGAATTGCCGCTGCCGCTGCCGGGACGGCACAATGCTGTAAATTATTTGGCGGCTTTGGCGGTAGGAAAAGTTTTAGGTATTGATTGGGAAGTTTTAAAGCAAGGTTTGTATGTGCAGTTACCGGATGGACGGGCGCGCCGCTACGATTTGCCGCAGGATATTATGATTCTGGATGAGACTTACAATGCGGGTTTGGAGTCGATGTTGGCGGCCCTGAGAATGTTAGCAGATACTCCGGGAAAGCGCCGGATTGCGGTGTTGGGAACGATGAAGGAATTGGGCGAAAGGGCGATCGAATTTCACCGACAAGTGGGAAGGGTGGCGCGAGAGTTGAATCTTGATGCTTTGTTTGTTTTTGCTGATTTTGAGGAAGCGGCGGCGATGGCCGCGGGTGCGACGGGTTTGCCTTTTGTGGAGATAGGAGATATTACAGCCAAGGATGGGCGGGAAGGTTTAGCAAAGCGGTTGTTGGGATTTGTCGAAAAGGGCGATCGGATTTTATTTAAAGCTTCTCATTCAGTTGAGTTGAATCGAGTTGTGGAGAAGTTTAGGGCAGATTTTGCGAGGGAGTAATAGAAAAGAAATTTTGGGGATGTTAAATTATGCGAGCGCTTCTAGTCGATCGTCACCTCAAACTCACGTTTCGATCGCTGATGCGTAGGGTAAGATGCCCATCTGCACCTAAGTGCCCAGGGCTCAATATTTTGATAGCCCTCTGGCCTCGATTTCGATATCGGGATCGAGCTCAATTATTGAAATTTTGGCATTTTCAACAACTGTATTTCCGAGCATTGTATTGTGCATTGCCTCAAACTTAGATTCATCTTTAGCAATTCGTTCGTAGTGCAAAATTACGTGATAACGCTTTTCCATCGGCACTCCCGAATCCGAAATTTCCACCGCATCCCAATCTATATTTTGAGAGTCTTCGGCTTGCTGGCGGTAGCGAGATGCTAAATGTTCCAGGGCGATCGCGATCGCGTGTTCTTTCGTTTGTCCGTAAAAATTCAGGGTATCATCAGGGCGATCGCTCAGAGATGACGAAATCTGACAAAGATACTGCCCGTTTGATTGAGCGCAAACGTCGATCGCAATTGTACCAGCAGTGCGATCGGGATTTATTTGAGTCATAAGCTGTTCGGCATTTAAAAGACGATAGTAGGGTGCGTCAGTCCATAAGCGTTTCCCAAGTCCTGTAACTATTCTAACTGACGCACCCTACAAGGCTGAAACTCACCACAGCACAAGTTTTAGGAGCAGGGGAAGCATGACCTATTTCAGGATCTGTCGAAAAAAAGCTAAAATATCGATTAGTTTTCGTTGCACTTGTCATGTCGGAGAACAAATATGAGTTCAGTTGAGGAAACCGAATTGTCACAAATCGTTGACTTGCCACTGATAGGGTCTGCTGAACAATATCTCTTCTCAGTCGAAGACAATCGAGAGCGTGCTGATAAGCTAAAAGAATTACTTAGCCCTAAGCTTAAAATAATCATTAAACAAGCTTGTGACCTAATTCACCAAGTTTATGGCACAGATGTACTATCAGATTATCGGATATTGACTACACCAGCTCATCGCCTTGAAGCCAAAAAAACCCAGCCCTACAAAATAGCAAGCGCTGGCTTGACTATAAAAGGAAAAGGTTGGTATTTTCAACAGAGATTCGAGTGTACTTCTTATAGTTTAGTTGTGAAAATTTTTGGATTAAGAGGGCTAGAAAGCAATCCAATTGTTCACATTCTGAAAAACCATTTAGAAGATGTTACTAGGATTTTGAAGCATGGTAGATATATTATTTCCTCTAATAATATTGCACCGGAAAAATATGGTAAGTTAGAGTATGAGGAGTTTATTAACAGACTGCAATTAATTTATGAAGGAGGTTGGAATGGTACTTGTATTCAGAGTCCATCCCTAGTTCTTCCTATTAAAGACCTAGATGCAGCTCAGCCAGTGATTAATAACTTTGTCGAAATCTTTGCTATCTTTCGTGCTGCATCAAATGTGTTTCTTGGTAAGGAAGACCGTTTTGAGGACTACCTAAAATGTTTGAGGGATTGGCAAAATCCGCTTCAGGTTCAGGAATCTGTAACTACTACTAGATTCTTTCCTGATGAAGTAGATGCAGTACAAACATTTCGTGAGGGGGCAGTACGGCAAGTTTCAGTCAAAGACTATGAACGCGAGCCTAAAGCTCGGCAAAAATGTATTGATTATTACGGTTCAAGTTGCTCTATTTGTGATTTCGATTTTGGCAGAGCTTTTGGGCAACAGGGAAAAGGTTTCATTCATGTTCATCATCTACGACCCATTTCAGAAATTGCAGAAGAGTATGAAATTGACCCTATAAAAGATTTGCGTCCTGTTTGCCCAAATTGTCACGCTATGATTCATCGTCGTTCACCACCATTTAGTCTTGAAGAAATCCAGATGTTGTTGAAGTCTGCTCGTGATTCTAGTATCTAATATGTTTTGTTGACTTATTCTAACCGATTGTTTACAAAAATTAGATCCCCGATTTCTTCAAAAAGCGGGGATCTAATTTTTCTGTTTGACTCCAGATAGCACCTACCAGGAGTCAAATACATTACTTCGCGGCTTGACGCTCTTTTGCCGCCTTAATCACTTCTTCAGCGATGTTATTCGGACAAGGAGCATAGTGCGAGAAGGACATTGAGAACTGTCCGCGCCCAGAGGTCATAGTACGCAAGTCGCTAATGTAACCAAACATTTCGCTCAACGGCACATCTGCCTTGATCCGCGCTCCTGTTTGTCCTGTCTCCTGAGATTTCATCATCCCCCGGCGGCGGTTGAGGTCGCCGATCACGTCGCCCATGTAATCATCTGGAGTGAATACATCGACATTCATAATCGGTTCGAGCAACTGAGGCGCCGCTTTAGGCAGAGACTGCCGATAGGCCGCTTTGGCAGCAATTTCAAAGGCCATTGCTGACGAGTCAACGGGGTGGAAACCGCCGTCTAGTAGGGTGAATTTCAAGTCCAAGCAGGGGAATCCGGCCAAGACGCCTTTGTCGATGCAGCTTTCAAAGCCTTTTTCGACCGCTGGCCAATATTCTCTCGGCACGCTACCACCAGTCACTTTGGACTCAAACTGGAAGCCACTTCCCACCTCACCAGGCTCGATCACATAGCCAATTTTCGCAAATTGACCGGAACCACCTGATTGCTTTTTGTGGGTGTATTCGTCTTCGAGGCGCTTGGTAATCGACTCGCGGTAGGCTACCTGTGGTTCGCCGACTTCTACTTCGATGCCGTGGGTGCGCTTGAGAATGTCTACTTTGATGTCGAGGTGTAACTCGCCCATCCCCTTGAGAATCGTTTCGCCGCTTTCTTGATCCGTCACCATGTGGAAGGATGGGTCTTCTTGCACCATCTTGGTGAGGGCTGCTCCCATTTTTTCTTCGCCGCCTTTTTGTTTCGGTTTGACCGAAATCGAAATAACGGGATCGGGGAATACCATCGGCTCTAGGGTGGCGGGATTTTTGGGGTCGCAGATGGTGTGTCCGGTGCGGACGTTTTTCATGCCGACGATCGCCACAATGTCCCCTGCTTGGGCGGATTCAATTTCTTCGCGAGAGTTGGCGTGCATCTCCACCAAACGGCTGATGCGCTCGGTTTTGCCTGTGGCGGTGTTGAGTACGGTGTCGCCCTTGGACAACTTACCGGAGTACAGGCGCGTGAAGGTTAAAGCACCGTAGCGATCGTCCATGATCTTAAACGCCAGTGCCCGCAATGGCCTGTTGGGATCGACGATCGCAAACTCGCCGGTTTCCTCGCCATCGAGATCAACTTCTGGCTGCGGTGTGACTTCCATCGGGTTCGGCAGGTAGTCAACTACGGCATCGAGAACCAACTGCACGCCTTTGTTTTTAAACGATGAGCCGCAGTAGGTGGGGAAAAATGCCCGATCGCGAGTACCTTTGCGAATGCAGCGCTTGAGGTCGTCGAGGCTCGGCTCGTTGCCTTCGAGATACTGTTCCATCACAGTGTCGTCTTGCTCGACGGCCAGTTCGATCAACTTTTCGCGCCAAGTTTCGACATCATCGACCATATCGGCGGGGACATCTTTAATTTGATAGTTCATGGGATCGCCGGAGTCATCCCAGATCCAGGCTTTGCGGGTCAGCAAATCGACTACGCCACAAAACTTTTCTTCTATGCCGATCGGCAATACCATTACCATCGGTTTAGCGCCAAGGATTTTATCGACTTGCTGGACAACGCGGTAAAAATCTGCACCGGTGCGATCGAGCTTGTTGATGTAGATGACGCGAGCGACTTTGGAATCGTTAGCGTAGCGCCAATTGGTTTCCGATTGTGGTTCAACTCCACCCGAACCGCAGAACACACCGATGCCACCATCGAGAACCTTCAAAGAACGGTAAACCTCGATCGTAAAATCGACGTGTCCGGGAGTATCGATGATGTTGAGCTGATGCTCGTTCCAGAAGCAGGTGGTAGCAGCGGATTGAATCGTAATACCGCGCTCTTGCTCCTGTTCCATGAAGTCAGTAGTCGCCGCGCCTTCGTGAACTTCACCGATTTTGTGGATTTTACCCGTCAGTTTCAGGATTCTTTCAGTTGTGGTGGTCTTGCCAGCATCTACGTGGGCGAAGATGCCGATATTTCGATAACGAGTGAGATCTTTCATAAATTAGTGTTGAGATTAAATGCGACGAACCGTCGGCGACCACCTGCAAGCGTGACAAGCGAGGAATCAATGTTGCCTGGTAAGGCCAGTACAGGCCGGATTTCCTTTTTCCTGTTTCTGGCAGGACTATCTTAATTTTGACACTTCTCCGTCATTCCTGCGAAGGATTCTTGGTTTAATAAGAGCCCCAAGCCTGACAACTCATAAAAATACCCTAGACCAAGGGAAAAATCGTCTCCGAAAGTAGGTTGGGTTGAGGCACTCCTACCCAACAACTTCGTGTTTTTGACGTTTCGCTCAACCTGATATTTTGCAGCAGTCTCAGCAAAAAAGTATAAACCGCGTTTCCTGACAAAAAACCTAGGATTTTACGTGAGTTTATGGGAAGAAAACCGATTTCTTACATTACTGACATTAAATAAGTAGGTGCAAATAAACCTCCCTGTGGGGAGGAGGGCGGCTGAGTGCAGCAATAAACTGGCAACTTTGATATATCTTTGCTTAACCGGCCACTACAAAATTTTATTAAAAACCCCGTTGCTGCGTTCAAAACGATCTAAGTCAAAATCGACCCACTCATCATCCGTTGATATCTCCGCTCCAATTCATCCCGCACCACCGGCCACTGATTCAAACTTTCATCATTCTCAATTACCATTTGAGCCGCCGCCCTCGCCAACTCCAAAACCTCCTGATCCTCCACCAAACTCGCCAAAGCAAAATCCGGCAAACCAGACTGCCGAGTTCCCAAAACCTGACCAGGCCCGCGCAATCTCATGTCCATTTCCGCAATAAAAAAGCCATCTTGAGATTGTTCTAAAACCTTCATTCTCTGCATAGCTTCCGCAGTTTTGGAACCGGGCATTAACAAACAATAAGAACGGTTGCTGCCCCGACCGACTCTACCCCGCAATTGGTGTAGTTGCGACAGTCCAAAACGCTCAGAATTTTCAATCAGCATTACCGTGGCATTCGGCACGTCTACCCCTACTTCTACGACAGTAGTAGATACTAAAATATCAGTTTCTTTGTCCCGAAACTTAGAAATTGCTTCATCTTTGTCAGCACTGCTCATTCTACCGTGCAGCAAACCCACCTTAAACTCAGGAAATACACTTTTTTCAAGTTTTTCTTTTTCTTCAATTGCCGATCGCACATCCAACTTTTCCGACTCCTCCACCAGCGGCAGCACCACATAAACTTGACGCCCGCTGGCCACTTCCCGCCGAATCAAATCGTAAGCTTGAATGCGTTCTTTTGCCGACAGTACAGTTGTTTGAATCGCCTGCCTACCAGGGGGGAGTTCATCAATTTGACTCACATCTAAATCCCCGTGTAGTGTCAGGGCCAGCGTCCGGGGAATGGGAGTTGCTGTCATCGTCAAAACGTGGGGAGCTTCGCCTTTTTGCTGCAATTTAGCGCGCTGCTGCACACCGAATCTGTGCTGTTCATCAATTACCGCCAAACCCAATTTATGGAAATTAACTGTATCTTGAATCAGCGCGTGAGTTCCCACTAAAACAGGCAATTCTCCGGTTTCTAATTGGTTGTGAATTTCGCGGCGCTTGGCTATTTTTGTTGAACCTGTTAACAGTTCAACAGACAAGTGCATCAAGTTAAACCAACCTACCAATTTGCGATAGTGCTGTTCTGCTAAAACTTCTGTCGGTGCCATTAAAGCGGCTTGATAGCCGGATTGAATTGCTGCTAGCATTGCCACGACTGCTACTACGGTTTTGCCAGCGCCGACATCGCCTTGCACTAATCTATTCATCGGTTGCGACGAAGCTAAATCGTTGAGGATGTCGTTAATTACTCTTTCCTGAGCATTAGTCAACGCAAAAGGCAAGATTTCATAAAAATGTTCGATCAATTTGCCGCTAGGAAGGATGACTGCACTAGCTTGAGCTTTCCTTTGGGTTTGGCGGCGTTTTAAAAGTCCTAATTGCAGGTAGAAAAATTCGTCAAAAACTAAGCGGCGGCGGGCGGCGGCCAAACAATCTCGATCGAGCGGAAAGTGAATATTAGTCACAGCATCGGCTAAACCCATTAAACCGTAACGCTCGCGCAAATCCTCTGGTAGGGATTCTGGCAACATTTTCGCCGCCGGCATTGCAGCCAAAATCGATCGCCTCACCGAACCAG
Organism: Microcoleus sp. D2_18a_D3; assembly: GCF_036702455.1. Taxonomy (NCBI): domain Bacteria; kingdom Bacillati; phylum Cyanobacteriota; class Cyanophyceae; order Oscillatoriales; family Microcoleaceae; genus Microcoleus; species Microcoleus sp. D2_18a_D3. The sequence continues at coordinate 59,417 of NZ_JAUBTK010000029.1, read as the reverse complement.
CATCCACCCCCTCCGTCAGCGGATAAACTGGTATCAAGCGACCGACTTTCATTGATTCGATCGCACCGCCGGAGTCGTCTAATACTTCTAACTCAGGATTTTCTAAAGTAATGCCATATTTACCCTGCTTCACCAACCCGGAAGCTGCTAGCACCGCACCTGTACAATACTCGCGCTTTTTGAATTCTTGCCAGCCACGATTGCTGTAGCGAGGGCCTGCAAAAAAACGGCTGATTTTTATTTCTCCGGTGCGGTCTTTTAAAATTACTTCTAATATGGTTAATTTCTTATTTTTCGGACTAGAAAAGCAATTGCAGCGCTTTACTTCGGCGATCAAAGTGACAGTTTCCCCGGCTACTAGCTCGCGAATTTGTACTTGCTTTGCATAGTCGATGTGGTTGCGTGGATAGTAGTAAAGCAAGTCATATACAGTGTATAAACCCAGTTTTGCCAAGCGGTTGCCGTTGGCGGGGCCGATGCCGGTGACGCGGGTTAACTGTTGGTCAAGAGTCAGGCTGGGCGGTGGGGGTGCTGTACTCACAGGTGAAGTTCGGGGAACGGAAACTGCTGGGGCGGTTGGTTCAGAAGCGTTTGCGGGTCTGACTTGTCCTACTTGTTTTTGCTGGTGGCGAGTTTCTTGTTCCCAAACTTGCTCCATTTGCCTCAAAAAACTGACCGTAATGGCGATCGAATGTTGGCGCTGTTCGAGATCTTTCTGAGGGTAGATGTCAAATTCAGCGGCTAGTTGTCTGGCTCGATCGCGCGCCGAAGCCGCCACAGAACCTGCCAACTGTCTCAAACTCAGGCCCAGAAACTCGCTGAAGCGGTATTGACTGCCTTGGATGTCGTTAAATCCGCGATCGGCTTCTACTGAAAGAGCTTTTTGCAATCGCTGCCATTCGGGTTGATTATTAGTCATCAGTCATTAGTTATTAGTCATTAGTCATTAGTCATTAGTCATTAGTCATTGGTCATTGGTCATTAGTCATTAGTCGTTAGTCATTAGTTATTAATCATAGCTCAAGAATTCCCGACAATTGACAACTGACAACTGGCAACTGTCAACTGACAACTGTCAACTGACAACTGTCAACTGTCAACTGACTAATCTTCAAACCAACTCGATCGCCAAGCCGACTCAGCCTCCACCACAGCGAGTTCCCGCTGCTTTTTCTGGTAATCGCGGCCCAGCGAGTTCAACTTTACAGACAGGTTACGAATTTGCTGGCGCCAAGCCGAGGTTCCCGCATCGGCAAACTCTATTTCCGACAGCCGCAGTTTAATCGCTGTAATGTGCAGCGCCCTACTACCAAAGGTTGCTGCCAATTTTCGCGATGCTGATGAGGCATCGGTTTCAATGATTAAGTTTAATAAGTTCGGCGGCCCGGCAACACTATCGCCGGAGGATTCAGCTTGAGAAGCAGCTTCTAGAACCGGTTCAGGCAATTGACTCGGCAAGATTCCCGACTGTTGCAGCAAGCGGTTGGTGTCGCGAGAAAGCAGCTTGAGTATATGGGCGATCGACTTTTCAATACTATTTTGCCAGCGTGCCAAACTTTCAGGGGAATTGGCGTTTGGCAATTGATAATTTGCCAATGAAAATAGATAGTTAATGGCCGAAACTTGGTTTTTTTCCTTTTCGTCTTCTTCCTTGTCGTCTGATTTGTCTTCCTCTTCATCGAAGTCGTCTTCCTCTTCATCGAAGTCGTCTTCCTCTTCGTCTTCTTCTTCCTCTTCCTCTATTTCTTCATCTGCTTGTGATTCAGTCACCAGCGATCGCAATTTTTCCTCCGACGCCGCAGCCAAAGCCCTTACAGACTGCTGCATTTTTTGCCGCGCCTCGAAGGACAACTTGAGAAACGACTCCGGTACTGCTTGAGTGCAAAGGTGATAGCAAGCCAAAATTAACTGCTGCCGCACCGCTTGTCCCAACGCAGTTAAATAACCTTCGTAGGTACTGCTAAACTCCAACTTCAAGGCTGCTAAAGCCTCTTCGAGTCCTGCCAAATCTTGCTCTATTCGCTCTCTTGGTCGCACCATATCTCTCGTATAAAATTAAAATAGGACTTATATCATTTCCGGTTACACCAGAATGATGTTGACTGTTGACGGTTGACTGTTGACGCCGTGAACAGTGAACAGTGAACAGTGAACTCTAATTTACTATGCCGATGCTAACGGATTTGATATTACGCAAGTTTTCCATTTTTAGGCTGTCTGTAGTAGTAAGGTTTGCAGTGCCCACACTACAAATATAGTCTGTCGATAAGTCCTATAAAAATTAAAAATTAAAAATGCAAAAAATTGATTTTTCACATTTTTAATTTTTAATTCTCTATCTTAATTTGGGATTATTGAACACCCATTTGGGCTGCCACTTCATCGGCAAAGTTAGCTTCTACCTTTTCAATGCCTTCGCCCAAGACAAAACGCACGAATCGGCGCACTTGGATATTTTCTCCAATTTGGGCGATCGTTTGTTTCACCAACTCTTCCACCGAGATATTCTGATCTTTAATAAAAGGCTGATCCATCAAAGATAACTCTTTCATGCGCTTCTCAATCCGCCCTAGAACAATCTTTTCTTTGATGTTTTCCGGCTTGTTGCCCAAGTCATCTTTGCCCATTTCAATTGCCTTTTCTCTTTCGACAACTTCGGCGGGGATATCTTCAACTTTCACGTATTCCACATTCGGGCAAGCTGCAATTTGCATCGCAATATCCCGCACCAACTTTTGGAATTCTTCGCGACGTGCCACAAAATCTGTTTCGCAGTTAACTTCCACGAGCACTCCCACGCGGCCGCCCGTGTGAATGTAGCTACCTACAAGTCCTTCTGAGGCAACTCGTCCACCTTTTTTACCTGCCGAAGCCAGACCTTTTTTCCGCAGCCACTCGATGGATGTTTCCATATTGCCTTCGTTTTCAACGAGGGCTTTTTTGCAGTCCATCATGCCCGCGCCAGTTTTTTCGCGCAGTTCTTTAACAAGTTTTGCAGATATGTCCGCCATCTTCTTTAAGTTCCCAATCAAAATTAGTTATTAGTCATTAGTCATCAGTCATTAGTCATTAGTCATTAGTCATCAGTCATTAGTCATCAGTCATTAGTCACTAATTTTAATGTTAATGATTAGACCAGAGTGAAGAAATACCCAGTCGATCTTAGTACCGACTTTGTAGGTGTAGCGCCAGAATTAATTCTGGCCCTGACACAATGAATGCTTTTGCCAGAGCTCTACTAATGACTTAGACTCGTGCTATAGCAATCCTCGCATCATTTCTGAATTTCTTACTCCCTCCCCAAGGCATCGGGGAGGGCTGGGGTGGGGTAAAAAATTTACGACTCCTGCAAGGATTGCTATATGTACAATTAAAAATTAAAAATATCCAACTAAAAATAATTATTATTTTTAATTTTCAATCTTTAATTTTTAATTTCCTGATGTCAGATTCCGAGGGCAATACTAGCTCTCGGTTTCTTCGCCCTCGGCGTCAGCGGCGTCGTCGGGATCTACATAATCGGGGTCATCCAATTCTTCGATTTCGACATCATATTCAGCGCCTTCGTAACCACCGTCGTAGTCGTAGTCTTCATCAGAGTCGCCGCCCTGCTGACCGTGACGACCTTCGTAGATGGCATCAGCTAACTTGCCGACAATCAGCTTGATCGATCGAATAGCATCGTCATTCGCCGGAATCGCAATGTCAACCAAATCCGGGTCGCAGTTGGTATCCAACAGAGAGACGATCGGAATTCCCAACTTTTGGCATTCCAACACCGCATTATACTCGCGGCGTTGGTCTACCAGCACCACTCCGTCGGGAATCTTCCGCATAGATTTAATCCCGCCCAGATATTTCTGGAGTTTTGCCATTTCTCGGCGCAGTACCGAAGCTTCTTTTTTCGGCAACAAATCGAGGGCGCCGATTTCCTCGCGGCGCTCCAAATCCTTGAGGCGCTCCACGCGAGACTTAATCGTCGTCCAGTTGGTGAGCATTCCCCCCAGCCAGCGCTGGTTGACGTAATAAGCACCGCAGCGTTGAGCTTCTTGGGCTACAATCCCGGCAGCTTGGCGCTTCGTACCCACGAACAAAAACTTTTTGCCTTTTTCTGAGGCAACTCTCATGTACTCGTAGGCGTCTTCCATAAGCTGAGCGGTTTGCACGAGGTCAATGATGTGAACCCCGTTGCGCTCTGTAAAAATGTAGGGAGACATTTTCGGGTTCCACCGACGGGTTTGGTGTCCGAAGTGAACCCCTGACTCTAACATTTGAGCCAAACTGACTACTGGCATTGTATTTTTAACTCCTAATTCGGGTTAATCCTCCACCCGGTCGTATTTCTGAAGGTTTGAGCCCTAGAAACACCCGAAAACCCGGATGTGCGAATTTAAACAACTTTTCTAGTTTATCACAGCGCGCGCTACTTTTTCTGACAATCTGATATCCGTAGGGTTCACTTGGCATCCGGATGTGAGATTTAGGGCGCGGGCTGGGTGCGGGGTACGCACGCTGCGGTTAAAGTTACTTGCAAGCGCTTGTAAAAAACCAAAAATCCAGATGGGAGGTTGCCAAAGCCTTTGTTCGCTTGTGAGAGAATGGCGTTGTTGGTGCGCCTAAGAGTGCCTTCTACCTTCGATCGAGCTGGTATCCATTTTTTTCGATCGGCAATTCAGTCAGCTTTACTACCCTGCCTTCTCGATCCGCAAAAATCCCAAAGCTAAAAACGCCATGCCCATACCCATTCTCGTCCTGCTTGAAGTTCTAATTGTTATCGCACTTTCGAGACTTGTAGGTTTAGGATTTCGAGCGATCAAACAACCTCAAGTCATTGGAGAAATTGTAGCAGGCATTATGCTTGGGCCTTCTCTATTTGGCTTAGTTGCACCTGATTTAGCAACAGCACTTTTTCCCGCCGAGGCCGTTCCATTCCTCAACGTGTTGTCTGAGGTGGGGCTGATATTTTTCATGTTCTTGATTGGGTTGGAACTGAATCCCAAGTACCTCAAAAGCAATTTAGATATAGCGATTTTAACTTCCCACGTCAGCATTCTAGTGCCGTTTTCCCTGGGAAGCTTGCTCGCACTGCTGCTGTATCCCATCGTTTCAAATAATAGCGTTTCCTTTACCGCCTTTGCTTTGTTTTTGGGCGCTGCGATGTCAATTACTGCCTTTCCGGTGCTGGCAAGAATTATTACAGAACACAACTTGCAGAATACAAAATTGGGGACGCTGGCCTTGACTTGCGCTGCGGTAGATGACGTAACGGCGTGGTGTTTGTTAGCGGTGGCGATCGCAGTTACTCGTACTAATTCGATGATCGGTGCTTTGCCGACAATTATTGAGTCTTTAATTTACATCGGTTTCATGCTGACTATAGTCCGCTGGTTCTTGCAGCGACTTTCCAAACAGTACAACCGCACTGGCAGATTAACACAGTTAGTGCTGTCAGGAATTTACATGGGAGTTGTAGCTTCTGCCTTAATTACTGAATTGATCGGCATTCATTTAATCTTCGGTGCATTTTTGCTGGGTGCAGCCATGCCGAAAAATGCGGGATTAACCAGAGAATTAGCAGAAAAAACCGAAGACTTTGTACTAATATTTCTGCTGCCAATATTTTTTGCTTACAGTGGCTTGCGGACTCAAATCGGCTTGCTCAACAGTCCCGAATTGTGGCTGCTGTGCGCCGCAGTTTTGGGAGTGGCAATTATCGGCAAGTACGTCGGCACTTACGTTGCGGCCAGAGTCTGTGGCATCAGCAACCGCGAAGCTTCAGCGCTGGGATGGCTGATGAATACTCGCGGTTTGACTGAACTAATTGTGCTGAATATCGGTCTTTCCTTGGGCGTAGTTTCGCCGCTGCTATTTACGATGTTAGTCATCATGGCTTTAGTGACAACTTTTATGACTTCGCCTCTGTTGGAGTGGACTTATCCAAAACGGTTAATTCGGTTAGATATTTCAGAAGTTAACTCTGAGGATTCAGAATTAGAGGATTTAGAAATGGCTGACAGCAGCGAAGAAACTGCTAATAAATTGCTGCCAACTTATCGAATTTTAGTACCAGTTGCCAATCCCAGCACGCAGAAAGGTTTACTGCGACTAGCGGTAGCGCTGGCGCAGCCTGCTGCTGGTATGGGTGGTGAGGATTTACAGTCGGCGGCGGTTCATCCTCTGAGTTTGATAGAATTAAATGATGACTATGCCTTTGAAAGTACGCCTGCGGAAGCCGATCGCATTATTCAAGAGCGCCGCTCGAAATTATCAGAATTGATTGATAGTTTGGAAGTGCCCGATGCGAGAAAATTCGTACATCCCATCATTCGGGTTACTAATGATGTAGCCAGGGAGACGGCCCAAATCGCGGAGATCGATCGCGCGGATTTGATTTTATTAGGATGGCACAGACCTACTTTTAGCAGCAACCGTTTGGGAGGGCGTGTCGGCCAAATTCTCAGCAACGCTAAGGTGGATGTAGCAATTTTTGTTGACAGAGGCCGGGAAAGGTTGAATAACTTGTTAGTACCTTACGCGGCAAACATTCACGATGATTTTGGTTTAGAATTGGCGCTGAGACTGTTAGTTAATAGCGAGGAACGCCGTTTGACGGTGCTGCGGGTGGCGGTTGACGGGGAAGCTGAAAACAATCTGAGTTACGAGTTTCAGCGAGTGATGGATCAGTTACCGGTTCAGGTGCGATCGCGCATTGAAACTCCGATTGTGGAGGCTGCTGAACCCATTCAAGCAGTGGTGGTGGCTTCTGCTAATGCTGATTTGACTATTGCGGGTACGAGTCGGGAGTGGGGAATTGAGCGCCAAACTTTGGGACAGTATACTGATGAATTGGCTGTGCAGTGTCATTCTTCGCTACTGATTGCGCGGTGTTACGTTAGAGTGCGATCGCACTTGGCATCGGTACTTCCTCAAATGTAGTCAGTTGACAGTTGACAGTTGACTGTTGACTGTTGTTATTGGTTATTGGTTATTGGTTATTGATTATTGGTGACTTGTGAGTTAGTACCAATGCCCAATGCCCAATGCCCAATGCCCAATGCCCAATGCCCAATGCCCAATTATTAATTACCAAGATTATGAATCATTTAAGTCTCAAATCGCTGGCATTTTACGGGATTGCGATCGGCTCAGTTTCACTGCTGTTTAAAGTAGTAACTGCTTACGGGGAAGCAAATTTAAAGGCGGCCCCGGCAATTGCAGGAAATTATCGCTTCGATCCTAAAAGTTTGCCCGAATGTCTGAATTCTGATGTTTTGGTATTGACAATCGAGCAATCGGGTGTTTATTTGAGCGGTAATTTGCGATCGGGCAGCAGGGAGGGCAGGGAAAAAACAGCCGAGGAGAAACCTTATCTATTTGGTAAGTGGGAAACTCAAGGATTGAACTTGTCGGGTGCGGTTCCTAATTTAGCGGGTTGCAGCGACTCCACAGCAACCGGTCAAAACAGTTCTGTTAAAATGCGCGGAATTGTGGAGCAAGAAACCCTCAAGGGAAAAATTAGTCTAACTGATAAGGCGGCGGCTACTGATTTTACGGCTCAAAGAGAAGCGGCGGTGCAACCCCAAAAGCCTGAACATTGATTGATTCCCATAGAAAATAAGAAAGGGGAAAGGGGTAATTCTTGGTCGCTTTCCGATTCTCCCCACGCGAAGCAAGGAATCACAAAGCGGCGGCGGGGGTAGGAGAGTGGGCGATCGAACTCTCGCCGGAGCTCGCCCGCGACGGTCGGTTGCTGCTAAATTAGAAAATATACTTAAAAGTCAATGATAAAAATAAAGTATCCCAGAGAAGTTCTTGGTTGAGAATTTGTCTTGCTCAAGACCCCCCGTGCCCGTATAGTTTGTTTGGAATGGATGTTGCCGTGATCTTAATGCCGTCAGAAACTTCGCTTACCCAGTCAAACCCGTTAATTTTAGACAGTTTGCCAGACTTGTCGCCCTCCGATGGGGGATGTCCCCGCCGAGCCAGATTGCAAATTGACTTGATGTTGCTGGCGATCGAAGCCTTGTATCTCGGAGGTGCCGAAGAAATGCTGGCCGTGTCAAAGGACCTGGAATTGGAATCAATTATCAAAAATCGGGTTGCCCTTTGGCTGATGCGTAATACTAACCCGCTGAGACGCTATACCCAGCGCCGCTCCCTTACCACGGTGGAGGCAAAAGCGCTGGTGGCGATCGCCTGTAATATGGCGCGTAAGTTAACCGCCACAATTCGGCAGTTGCTGCTAGACTCCCAGCAGTTGCGATCGAGAAATATCCCCCTCAACCAGAACCTGCAGCTGGCCGAGTATTTAGAACGCTTTAGAGCTCACTTTCGATCGCGCATGAACCCCAAGCGATCGCTAGTTGCAGCTTACGATTCCGACGAAAAGCTCAACGAACTAGCTTTGAACTTGTTGAGCAAACTGTTATTTTGTACAGGCACAGCCGGAATGCAGCGCTTCTGGGTTAGCCTGTTTGATGGAGAAGTTGAATAAAAAATGACTATTAGGCGTCAGTACAGTCTGCCAAATTGCACCCTAGTTCTAGAAGGGTTGAGCGATGGATCGGCACCCAGCCAGTTAGATATACGGCCGGTGCTTTCCATACTAATGAGCGCTGAATGCTATGTGAAAGGTCTCGGCGAGCCCCTGACGGGGGGGCGGGAGTTTTTTGAAAGCTTGGTCAGGGCCGTCAGCAGCTACGCTCAAGAATTTATGAGCGGAGTGCATTATCCCGATCGCTACGGCCCGAATTTGGGTATGGTGCAGTTGCACAGAATTGACGGGAACTTGCACCGATTGACCGTTCTACCCGCCTCCACAGGCAGCCCAACCCAAATCGATCAAAAAACAGAACAGTCGGCAAAAGTTGATTTGACGACGGTACAGCTATTTGACTTGGTAGAGGCGATCGATCAGTTTTTTGCCGACACGCAGACACTGCCGGAATTGTCGCTGCAATTAACCCCAATTTCCAGGCGTTATATCAAGTCGGCCGAACCTTTGGCGAAGCGGACTTTACCTGCTGTGGTGGGGGTGTCGAGTTTGGCTTTGGCGGCGATGGCGTTTTTCTTGGTGCCGGTGCCGGAAGTCCAGCGCCAGAGAGATCCGGTGCCGCAGCCCAATCCAGCGGGCCAGAATCAAGGGACGCCGAATCCGGGCGGATCGGGTTCGCCTAATCCCAATCCCACGCCCCCTGCGGACGGTTTGCTGCCTGGGACTCAAACTCCCAACGCTGAATCGATTTCGCCGACTCCGATCCCCGCGCCGCAGTCGGACGCTTCACCAAGCCCCACACCGCAGTCGAGCACTTCGCCGGAAAGCACGCCCAGTCCTGTTGCTGAAGGTTTGGCAAGCCCTGATGCTGCAGCCGCGCCAATTACCGATCCAGGGCAAATTGAGCTGTTGAGGGGCAAACTTTCCCAGCAAATTGACGGAGTTGTGAAGGATAAGCCTCCGGTTGATGCGGAGTTGGTTTATCGGGTGAGTGTGGCCCCAGACGGGGCGATTGTCGGTTACAAGCCGGAAAATTCGGCAGCAGTCGATCGATCTGAAACGCCTTTGTCGGAGTTGCTTTACAAACCGGTTGGCACCAGGCCACCTGCGGAACCGCTGGCTGATTTCCGCGTAGTTTTGGCACCAGACGGGACTGTTCAAGTCACTCCTTGGTAATGGTTGATTGTTGACTGTTAACGGTTAAGTGTTGACTGTTAACGGTTGACTGTTAACGGTTGACTGTTGACTGTTGACTGTTGACTGTTGGCAGATACCAAATCCCGCTTAAATCCTCCCTCAATCTCTTAGTCGGCGGAGGCAGACTTGGTTTTTCTAGTAGCGACTTCCTATCCTTTCCGGTTGCATCGGTATTGTTCAAATGTCCAAACAGTCAGTTGTCATATCAATTCCGGTTGTATCGGAATGATGAAACCGCAGAGGACACAGAGGATACAGAGAAAGGGAAGAGAGAGATGAATAATTCCGATGCCAACGGATTTGATATCAATCGCCGAATCATCTACAAATCGATTGCTGATTCAAATGCCTGTTGGTGCGATCGGCTCAATGTTTGGGTCAAATCCTCCAACTTGATTGGTGCGAATTATCCACAAAAATGCTCCCTGTTTTAAGAAAATTTTGGCGATTTCATCTTGGGTGCGCCTGGGCAACATTGTGCGGTAACTAATAGCAGCTTTTATCAGGTTTGCTATACCAACAAAAAAGGTTTTTTTCAGTTCAGAATCTATCCCCGCTAATCTCGAATTTTTGCGCCAATCTGGACGAACAATACCGAGGGGCATTAATACTTTTTCTAAACTCTCTCCTAATGCTACTAGCTGGTGAAATCTTTGGGTTTGTGCGTCGGTAGGATGTGTTTTTAGCCAGTCTTGAATCTGAGGATTTGACTCTATTTCGGAAGTAATTTTTTTAAGTGTCGCGTAAATTGCCTGACTTGAATCTTGGACGCAAGAAGTTGCTGGCGTGACTAAACTTGCGCCGGTGCCGTCTCCGCTGCGGTAGCGGGCCATCATGATATCTAGTTGCTGGTTTAATTCGGTTAAAGGCGACAAGGTGATGCCGTCAAAATCGTAGTCGCAACACACGCAGTCTAATTTACAGATGATATCGCAAACCGGGCGATCGCCCAACCAGCCGCGCTGCAAATCTCCCATGTAGCTTTGCCATTTGCTGGAACCGGCAACAATTCCGTCGGGATTATGGGCGTAAACTTGTTTGTATTCTATGTCAAAACGCAGTTCGCTGGTAAAGCGATCGCGCACTACTTTTGCTACTCCCAAAGCAAAATGTCCGGTGACAATCCCCAGCGGTGCCCGTTCGCCTTTTTTGCCGCCGATACCGCCAAAACTGTGAATCACTATCCCGATATCTCCTTCTTGCCAAGGAGAGATGGAATCGTTTTCTGTAGCCTCATTTGGGGTTAACAATACTCTTTTTGCTTGCCCTTTTTGGGCTGGTGTATTTTCCCAATTTTTGTTGTTTAAATAAGCGAGAGATTTTGTGAGACCGAAATGTGTTTCATCTGGTGTTAATTGGGCAATTTTGCGGGGTTCAATTGCCTGCACTACAAATATACTGTCTTCGTCTCTTTCGCCATAAATGTACCAGCCGTCTGGATTTAATGGGGATTGTTCGATCAGGTGATTGGTAGACCTCGCTACGCCATTTTTGTCTGGCTGTACTTGCGGAATCCGAATGATTTCGGCGGCGCCGTCAAATTGTTGAGATGTTTTGTTGAAATGCCGGACAATAAATTTGTCGCTGTCGCCTTCTTTTCGCTGTAAAATTGTGACTAAGGCGCAGAAACGTCCGATAATTTGTACTGGTTCGCGATCGATCGTGAGTTCCTGGCGATCGCTGCTGCTATAATGAATCGCAATCACCGGTCTTCGCAGCATCACAGTCACGCTGTCTTCGAGTCGGGTGCCTGCTAGAGTTTCTAAAGGGCCGACATTTCGCCAACCGTTCAATCTATCTGGATGGATGTTGCCAGATTTTTGACTTTTTTTAGTTTCTTGTGTAAAGTTTATATCTTGACTGACTGCGTGGACAAAAAACTGTACTTCGCGATTTGTACTCCATTTTAAAAATGCTGTTTTGCCAATAAAGTTTTTATATTTTTTGGGTGCATTTATTACTTCAAAAAACACGGTACCGTAGGGCTGGCGCTGTTCATGTGAGGGCAAAATTAAGCGCCCGTGCCAAAGAGCGATCGGCTTGTATAGATAGGCAACGGATGCTGAATTATCGCAAATTATCTCCGGCTGAAGCGCTGCTGAAATATCGCTTTTGCCTCCAAAAATAGTAGCAGTTATATTCCCGTCACTTTCTACGAATCTGGGCTCTAAAAAAACCTTTTCAGGTTCGGAAATATTAGCGGTTGAATTGCCCGTATTTCTGGTGAACGAGCGTATAAAAAAAGGGCGGTTTGCCTCCAATTTCGCTTGCAACCAATTAATGAAAATCCGAATAAAAATAAAAGCTGTTAGACCGGAAATAACAGCCAGAACTATCAGCGCCAGCGTCAAAATGAATTGGTTGAAAGACTGACCTGACACTAGAAAAATTGTGGGCCATATCCAAGAAAATGCCGCCATAATATCTAAAAACGAGTTTTAGGTTCGATCCAGTCTGTGCTGGCTTGACTGCCGAAAACTAGGGGTTTGTCCTCGGTGACTGCTACGGTTTGCCCTGTCATATCCACTGCACAAAGAGGCCAAGATCGATCGCCCAAATTGCCTGCGCGGAACAGAACTTGTCCGGGACAAACTTGACTCCAACCCAACAATACAGCATGAGTGTAAAGACTGCGAGCGGGAGCAACGGTATAAGTGTAATTATCATTTTTGTCCCAAATGACACCGTAGTCGGACATATCGGAAGAGTTGAAAAGTGCTTCAAATTCGCGGGCGAGAATGCGGGAACCGTCTTGATTCCAAGAAACAGGCACTAAAATGGCGATCGTCCCGGACATATCTGTATCATCGCTAGCATACATCCCACTTTCGGCCAGTGGCGAAGCAGCCGCCACTGTTTGCAGTTCCCCGGTTTTGAGGTTTTCCACAAACATGACACTGCTAACCCGACACCGGGAGAATTCCGGCTGCACTTGCAACTCAATTCGACTGTAAGCCGCGTATTGACCGTTAGTTGATACTAGGGATGGACTGCGATAATAGCGGAGGCCTGTGCCGGCAGTGGAGCTCACTTTAGCATGAGTGGCACTAATCCATTCCCAAGGAACGGGATAAGGGCTATTTAAAGGGTCAGTCATCGGTTTTTTTTCCAAAAGTTTTACTGAATTATCCAACAGATTCAGGCTGGCACGCAACGGACTAGAAACCCGGTTTCTGCCTCGATGCTTCGCCACCAAACCCCAGATTTATATAAACCGGGTTTCTTTTTTAGATTTTAGATTGGAGGCCAAATCTCAAATCTCAAATCTCAAATTTCCAATCGGATAGGTAAGATAGTATCGAAATTAATGTGGTCTGTACACCGAGAGGGATGAAATATGACGCGATCTTTTAACCAAAAACCTTCAATCCCCCCCACTCGCGTCTCCAAGTCGCGGGGAAAAGGTTTGCTTTTACTGTCGCTGATTTTTCGACTGCTGCTGCTGGGGGTGGGCAGCGGTTTTGCGTGGGTTTTGGGGATGGCGATCGCTCAAATTTATCCGTCAGGCGCGACGGAGATGCCGCTGGCAGAGAGATTGCTGCGTGTAACTCAAAATTTGACCTCCAGCCCGAAACGCGCCCCAGCAACGCCAATCCCGGCGCTGCCGCCACCAACCGCTACACCGACTCCCCAGTCAACAGTCAGTCCTGCCCAGAGAGAGAAATTGCTGTCGGATTTGAGACAGTTGCAGGGCGAACTCAACGCGCTGATTGGTCGCACGGCGGCTTTGGAGAGTCAGTTGGGCAGCAGCCGCCCGACGGAAACTTTGGAAAAGCGTTTGCAGTTGATGTCGCGGGAATTGGCGGGGCCGGAAACGGCGGCAAGTCCTGTTCCTGCTTTACCCGCGATCGGCAGCAGCCCGAGTCTGAACCCTGAAACGGTGAATAATGCGCCACAGAATGCCAATAATCCGGTGTTTGGGGGGGATGGGCTGATGGTGACTCTGCCCAGCGATGTTTTGTTTGATGCTGGCAGCATTTCTTTGCGCGCGGGTACTAATGCGATTTTGGACAATTTGGTGGCGGAGTTGAGCAATCACGAGGGGGCAACTGTGCGGGTTGCGGGCCACACTGACGACGCGGGGGAAGCGGCGGATAATCGCAATGTGTCGTTTGCGCGGGCTCAGGCTGTGGTGCAGTATTTGTCGGGTGTACTCGGTCAGAAGTATCATTGGGTGGCGATCGGCTATGGGGAAAGTCGCCCTTCGGTGGATAATAGTTCGGATACTAATCGGCAGCGCAACCGCCGCATTGAAGTGGCAATTAATCCTTAGTTGTTAGTGTTCAGTAATCAGTCATTAGTCGGCAGACTTGTAGATACTGTTGAAGTGTCAATGGTAGCGATCGAATAATTGGAGTCATATCACATCCGGTTGAACCGGAATGATTTAACCGCAGAGGACACAGAGGACGCAGAGGAAGAGAAGAGAGAGATGAATAATTCCGATGCCAACGGATTTGATATCAAACGGCTTCTGGGATGTTAAAATTGCTGTTGTGAATTTAAGATCAAACCTGGCAACTACGGAATTATACCCAAGTACGAGTGTCCCCGCGATCGGTCACGTAAGCGCTGAACTCCGAAAATTATTATTCCGATGCCAACAGAAACGATATAAATTGTATGTTTCAATTCCCTACTCCCCTTCTCCTTTTCTCCACTTCTCCCCTTCTCTTCTTCTCCCCTGCTGTCACGCCGAAGGTGTAAGAGGTGGCAAGTCAGAATTATTTTTAGCCCGATCTATTGCCTCTCGATGTTCACTCCTAAGTTTCGGTTTTAAATACAAGTTCTCAATCAAAGCTGCTACTCCCGCAAACCAAGGTGGCACAATGACGGCTCCAATAATTCCTAATACTTGAACGCCTCCCAAGACAGACAGCAATTGATATAAAGGATGCACCCCAACCGATGAACCAACCAGCAAAGGATCGAGGACGTAAGTTTCTAAATTCTGGATAATTACAAATAACAGTAATACCCACAAAAGTACCCAGCCACCTTTAGCTAATGCTACGATTAATGCTGGTACTGCTCCCAACACTGGGCCGATGAAGGGAATCAAGTTGGTAACACCGGCGATCGCACCCAAGCCTAAAGCAAATTCCGGCATTCCCAAAATGCTCAAACCAGTGGTAATAAATATCCCTAAAATACCCGAAACTAACACTCGCCCGCGAATATAGCTCCCCATTCTTTGACCGATTGGCGCGGCTTGTGCGGCTAATCTTGCGTCCCAAGGTTTAGGGAAAAATTGCACCAAACTTTTGATTAATGTGTCGCTGTCGGCAACCATGTAACCTGAAATAAATAATGCTAAAACTAGGCTGAAGACCCCACCTAGAATGCCTCTCGTTAAACTGTACGATCGCAAAACCAGTTGTTGACTCGATCGAATCAGCCAATTAGTCAGCGATTGAGTGTCCACCAACTGACCCACCAAGGTTGGGGCATCGTCGGTTAGGCGACTCAATACATTAGTTGCCACAGTTCGCAAACTTTCGACATAAACTGGTAACTGCCGCAGCAGCAACTCTATTTGTTCGATGACCGTCGGCCCTATTAACACTACCGTCCCGCTAAATCCGCCGATGAGAGTTAAATAAACCATAATCACCGCCAGCCAGCGGGGAACCCGCATGGTTTCGGCCCAATTAACGATCGGGACGATCGAAGCAGCCAGCACAACTGATATCATCAGAATTACTAGCAGGCTTCGCAATTGCCACAGCAGCACTAGCAGCAAGGACGATGCTACAATTAGCAGCAAGTTAGGTAAAGAAATGGTAATCCGCTGTTCTGACATAATTATTCAGACAAAATTGAGTAATGATATTGTTGTCGATCGTCTCAGCCTTGATTTTATAATAAACGATATGATATAAGTTACAATTAAGATTATGAAAGTGCATTCAAGCAGTGGGAATGTGTTTGCTGACTTAGGGCTCCCCCATCCTGATGAACTATTGATTAAGGCAGAACTAGCTCATCAAATCAGTGAGTTAATCTCCGAACGCCAACTAAGCCAGACTGAAGCAGAAAAGCTCTTAGGAATCGATCGACCCAAAATATCAGCATTGATGCGCGGTAAATTATCCGACTTCTCTACAGAACGCCTATTTAGTTTTCTCAACGCACTCGGCAGCAATGTAGAGATTCGTATTGCCCACTCACAACCAAATGTCCAAGCTCAAACTCGCATTGTCGTATCATAGTACATTAAAAATTAAAAGATTAATATGCAGCCGCAATATTCAACCCAAGATTTGTCCGCCATTTCGTCTATAAAGTCACCAACGCTGTTTTACGAATGGCAAAACTATCGCTGTGCTTATGATGTTTATAACCCAACTACTGCGACAGAAGATAGCATCCCTTTGTTATTAATTCATCCGATAGGAGTTGGTTTGTCAAGAATCTTTTGGCAGAGATTTTGTGAGAGTTGGTACAAAGCAGGGAACACTAATCCGATTTATAATCCCGACCTTTTGGGGTGCGGCGATTGCGAAATGCCGGCTGTGGCTTGCTATCCTGACGATTGGGCTGCACAGTTGCAGTATTTCTTGGAAACTGTAGTCAAAAAACCTGCGATCGTACTCGTGCAAGGTGCTTTACTGTCTGTAGGCTTAGCTTTAGCAAAAATGCAGCAGGAAAGCGGCTCAAATTTAATTCGTGGCTTAGTCCTCGCAGGGCCTCCCGCTTGGGCGGTAATGAACAAACATTCTACCGAAAGACAGCAACGGATTGTCTGGAATTTGTTAAATTCTCCCTTGGGAAACGCTTTTTACCGCTACGCCAGACGCGCTGAGTTTTTGCGTTCTTTTTCAGTGAAACAACTGTTTGGCGATGCGGCAAAAGTTGACAGCGAATGGTTGGATGCTTTGCAGGCTGGGGCGGCAAATCCTGACAGCAGACACGCGGTTTTCTCGTTTTTAGCGGGGTTTTGGCGCCAGGATTATAGCGGTACGATTCAAAAGTTCGATCGACCCGTACTCGTTGTGATGGGAGAAAAAGCCTCAAGCATCAGTCAAGCGGGTAAGGAAGAGAAACCGGATGAAAGATTAGCGCAATATTTAGCAACTTTTCCCAATGCGGAAGGTTTATTAATGCCGGGGCGCAATGTTTTGCCCTATGAATCCACCGCAGAATTTGTCGCGGCTGTTGCGGAGTTTGTGGATAAATTAAAGAAAAATTAAGTCTATTTGTGAAGTTGTTATCTAATAATAACTGACACAGTTAATAGACCTCATCATGTGTCCCGATGTCGAGTAAAACAATGACTTCACTATTTGTTTCCGTATCCTCTTCTATCGAGAACACAATCCGACAATTATAGCCGCAAGAGCAGGACTGAAGACCATCAAGTTTGCCACCTAGTTTATGAGTACCTAGGTTGGGAAAAAATACATCTGCTTCCATTTGTTGAAGAGATTCTTCAATACGTTGCTGGAGGTCAGGATTTCGTTTGACAAACTTGCGAAATGCTCGTTTGAATTTGGGAGTCAGAACCAGTGGTCTCATGTTTCGGGCTCGTCCAAAGACTGGCGTAATGTTGAAATAACATCCTCGGCTGACTGCTGTCGGAATTTGCCTTTACGGAAATCAGCTAAGGTTTGTTGAGCATCCGCAGCTATTTCGGCGCGGATACTCTCGCGGTGACGGTTTTGCAGGATTTTTATCAGCATTTCCTGCTGTTCGTAGGACAGTTGCAAAGCAGTTTCTAGCACTTGGTCGAGGGTATTCATAGAGCTAGGCTATTACCTCTAAGGTTGAACAACTTGCGAAGTTTAGTAAATTGTATCGCTTATTCCAAGACTAGGCTAAACTTCAAGAAAAATGCACTAAACTAGGTCTTGTCATGAGCGATAGCAACATCATTACGATCGAACCAGGTAAACGCGGTGGAAAGCCTTGCATCAGGCGAATGCGAATTACCGTGTATGATGTGTTGGGCTGGCTGGCTGCGGGAATGTCTCAGGCAGAAATTCTGGACGATTTTCCAGAGTTGACGGAGGAAGACATTAGAGCGTGTTTAGAATTCGGCGGTTGAAACCGCTTCTTGTCAAACAAAGTCTGCCTCCGCAGACTATGAATTTAGTTTCAACTGCGATGCCAAATTGTTGTACCATCCTTTTGATCGATCAGAGTAATTCCCTTGTCCTTAAGTTCGTTGCGAATGCGATCGCCCTCAGCAAAATCCCTCGCTTTTCGGGCATCTTTCCGCTGCTGAATCATCACCTCAATTTCCCCATCACTCAAACCATCAACAGCATCACTGCTGTCACCTTCAGGCTGAACCTCTAAACCCAAAACCCCCGCCAAACTCACCAAAGTTACCCATTTTTGCTGCAACAATTCCGGCGAAATTTCTGTTTTGCCTTGATGCACTAAAACATTGCCTTCCTTGCCCAATTCCTTAGCCAATTCAAACAAAACCGTCACAGCGCCGGGAGTATTGAAATCATTGTCCATTGCTGATTGAAATTCCTGCACAGCTTTGCTATCCTGTCCTGTTTTCTCAACGTCCCAATTCAGTTGAGAACCGTAGCGGAGCCCAAACAGCAAACCTTCATTGATGGTATTCCAGCCATTTCGAGCGCTAGCGATCGCCTCTTCGGTAAAATCAATTTGACTGCGATACTGCGCCATCAACACAAACAGCCTCACCGCCATCGGTTCCACCGCTTTTGACTTCTCGCTTTCATTCTTACTCCCCCCCTGCGTAGGGGCGGTGCCCCCGTGCCCGCCCTGGGCTGCGGGGGGGTTAGATTCCAAATCACCCGACCAATTCCCCTCCAACAAATCGCGAATTGTAATAAAATTGTGCAAAGATTTCGACATCTTTTTGCCATTGACAGTCACAAAAGCATTGTGCATCCAATAATTAGCCAGAGACTTGCCAGTCGCGGCTTCAGATTGAGCAATTTCGTTTTCGTGATGCGGAAAAGTTAAATCGGAACCGCCGCAGTGAATGTCAATAGTTTCGCCCAAGCAATCGCGCACCATAGCCGAACATTCAATGTGCCATCCGGGGCGACCTTTTCCCCAAGATGAATCCCAAGCAGGTTCTCCCGGTTTAGCGCTTTTCCACAGGGCAAAATCAGAGGAATCTTGCTTTTTTTGAGCTTCTATTTCTGCGGTTTCCAATCTACCGCTAGCCCCGGCTTGCATTTCTTCTAACTTGCGGCCCGAAAGTTTTCCGTAATCGGCAAACTGCCTCACGTTGTAGTAAACGTCGCCGCCGGAAGCATAGGCATAACCTTTATTTTCTAATTCGTGAATCAGCCGTTTAATGCCGTCCATTGTATGGGTGGCGCGGGGATATTCATCAGCCCTGAGAATATTCAGCTTGTCCATATCTACGAAATATTCCTCGATGAAGCGTTCCGCCACGGCTTCCATTGTTGAATTTGTTTCGCGGGCGCGATCGAGAATTTTGTCGTCAATATCTGTAAAATTCTGCACGTAGCGCACATCGTATCCCCGCCACATCAGATAACGCCGCACCATGTCCCAAACAATATAAGCGCGGGCGTGGCCGACGTGGCAGTAATCGTATACCGTAACGCCGCAGCAATACATCCGCACCTTTCCTGGTTCGAGGGGCTCAAAAGGTGATTCGCGACGGGTCAAGCTGTTGTAAAGCGTTAGAGTCATTCGATTTTAGATTTTAGATTTTAGATTTTACAAGATTTACGCAGAACCTCTATGTGTAGGGTGTGCAGGGCCCACCTTATCTGTATCAGTAGCGCGTCAAACCATTTTTGCGTTCAGGAATGTTGGTTTGTAGTTGCGATCGCCCGTTAGCGAAGCTTGCACAAGAGTATCGCCCAACTGCCAGCCTACCAAATTTTGTACTAAATCTCCTCTATCCATAGTACCGCCCTGGCCGACTCAATCTCACATCTAATTCATGTCAGGGAATGTTGACAATTGTTTCCCTGACGATCCCCACCCACGCCTTATTGTCAAGATTCCCTGACAATATGATCCCCAAACTCACGAAAATGCGTATAACTACCCAGGATTGAGGCAAAAGACCCCTTGACCCGATCGCAAGTTGTCTGCAACATTGAGTCATGACAAAACGATCCCAAAGAAATGGTTGGATTAAGCAGCCCTGGGAGTCGAATAGCGCGTGTGCTGCCAGCACAGCGTTGCTAGCAGCACCGATCGCACTCACAAAATCGATCTTGTCAATCAAGAATCGACAGATAAAGCTTTATTTAGATCGAACGGTGCGCGCAGAAGCCAATAAGTCCAAACCCCCGATCGCATGGGGAAAAGACAAGCTAAAAACAAGCAAGGCTTCAAAGGTTGGAGAGATTTGGAAGCTCGATAATATGTGGATTTAAAAGAGTTTCTAACTCAAAAAGTCAACACATTTGTGTTGAAACGAAAAATCTAACCCGCCATCCCAAATTAGTGGAGAACAAACTCATGGCAAAAGAACGCCCACCATTAGAAGAGATGACTTTGCGACAACTCCGCAGAGTTGCTAGCGAATGTGGAGTCTCTCGCTACAGCCGGATGCGGAAATCGCAACTTCTGGCATCAATTCAAGAAATTCAGCGCACCAAATTTTCATACAGTCCATCTCGCAAACTAGAGGCACAAGAAGCAGTGGAAGCAGCAAAGTTTGAACTCGGTCAAGAAGATAGAACCGGTGGTTCTTTGTCGTCTGTAGATGAAGGTTTAGCAGATTTGCCCAACGGCTACGGCGAAAGCCGGGTTGTTTTAATGCCCCGCGACCCTGAATGGGCCTACACTTACTGGGACATTCCCAACGATCGCAAAGAAGAATTGCGTCGCCAAGGAGGACAGCAACTAGCCCTGCGGATCTACGACGTTACAGATGTTAACCTCGACACTCAAAGCCCGCACAGCATTCAAGAATATCCCTGCGACGAACTGGCGCGGGAATGGTATGTGCCAATCCCCGTCAGCGATCGGGATTATGCGATCGACATCGGCTACCGTTGTGCAGATGGCCGCTGGCTGGTATTAGCTCGATCGGCCGAAGTCCGCGTTCCTCCCGTCTATCCCAGCGACTGGATTGAAGATCAATTCATCACCCTCGACTGGGAAGAAGAATTGCAGGGCAAAACCTTCGCGGAACTGGTTCCTCCGGCCAAGAAACTCGCAAAAGCAGTCAATGGCAATGGTTACAGCACCAGCAACGCCATCTACGAACAAATCTTCGGCATGGCAGAATCTGCAGAATCCCTGCGCGTAGCGGGTTCTGTCTTCGGTTCCATGCAGCACGTCGCCGGTTCCGTCCAGCAAGTCGGCATCCACGAACAAGCTCTCAGTTCCTACGTGTTCCCCTCCGGCGTCGGAATGTGGGCTGCTCCCACCATGTCCGGCCTCACCGCGTCGGGTGTCGGTATGTCCGGCCTCACCGCGTCGGGTGTCGGTATGTCCGGCCTCACCATGTCGGGTGTCGGTATGTCCGGCCTCACCATGTCGGGTGTCGGTATGTCCGGTCTCACCATGTCAGGTTTCGGTATGTCCGGTGTCGGTATGTCGGGAGTTGGCTTCGCCGCCCCGATGCGCCCCCGCCAGTTCTGGTTAGTTGCTGATGCCGAACTGATCGTCTACGGCGCCACCGAGCCCGACGCTACCGTCTACGTAGGCGGACAGCCGATTAAACTCAATGCTGACGGCACTTTCCGCTTCCAGATGTCCTTCCAAGACGGCTTAATCGACTATCCGATTTTTGCAGTAGCAGCAGACGGCGAACAAAACCGCGCCATCCACTTGAAATTCAACCGCGAAACCCCAGAACGGCGCACCAATACCAAGCAGGATGCTGTTGTGGAATGGTTGGGCTAATTGCAAAGGTCGATCGATCAACGGGCGATGATGCAGGTTTGTGCCAATTTTTTAACCATCACAAGCCATAGCCTCAGCCGAGCCTGATTTGTTAAGGTTAATCCCAGACAACAACCCATAACACCCCCTATACACCGTTCTCCTGTTTTGAGGAGCGGTGTTTTTTGTATTTAGGACTTACTTAGAAACCGGGTTTTTATAGTAGAATAGCTCGTCGATCGGGCGAGCAAAAAAAGTTATACCCACTCTTAAAAGTAGGGATAAATATAGATGGGATGCCAGCATCTGTAGGGACTTAGGCTGGGTATAAGTCCCTACTTTGATATTGCACAATTCTCAATTACTTGTTTAGGAACAGGCAAGATGCCTGTTCCACAAGAGATGAATTTCATTGTGGAACAGGCATCTTGCCTGTTCTTGACAATGGTGCAAGATGTGAGTTTCATCCGATTGACAACTGCTATATTAGACAATTTCTCAATATCTCTCTATAGATAGATGTCTACTTAACTCCCCTTCGACAAACTTAAATCAAAATTTGTACTCTTCACTCAAGGATTATTAAGTAAGCTAAAGTTTACTTAAACTTTTATTGCACAAACTCGGTAAATCCAGCGAAACAAAAGAAAGCGAGTTATGAGAGAAAGAAGGCGATCGCACCGCCATTTCTCAAAAGCAAATGCAAAAAATAAATTCCCTGCTGCAACGAAGCCAGAAGCGTCCCCGTCTTTTAGCCTTATTCGCTGCCACATTAGCCGCCGTCTTACTTTTATTTATTCTGCCGGCACTGACTCAACAGCCAGTCGTGATCACCATGTTAATGCAAGGCCAAGACATTACAAACTGGAGACCCTTTGTCAAAGAATTTGAACAGAAAAACCCCGACATTCGCATCAACCTCATAGAAGGGCCTTTTGACACAAACCTCATAGAAAATCTTTACACATCTGCCTTTCTTTTAGGCGAATCGCCCTACGACATCATCAACATGGATATTGTCTGGGTTCCCAAATTTGCAGCCGCAGGTTGGGTAAGGGATTTGACAGACAAAATTCCCCCGGAACAACTTTCCAAATTCATCCAAGGAAACGTCGAAGGCGGGCGGTATCGGGGCAAACTTTACCGAATCCCCCACGCTTCCGATGCCGGAATGCTTTACTACCGCAAAGACATTTTAGAACAAGCGAAAATTCCAGCGCCAAAAACCTTTGAAGAGATGGTAAAAATATCTCAAAACTTGCAAAAACAGGGAAAAGCAACTTGGGGTTATCTGTGGCAAGGTAAACAATACGAGGGAGTATCTGCGATGTTTGTCGAGGTGCTCTCAGGTTTCGGTGGCTTCTGGGCAAACCCTCAAACTTTTGAGGTTGGGTTAGATAAACCCGAGGCAATTAAAGCAGTGGAATTTCTCAAAAAAACGATCGCCTCTGGCATTTCTCCTCCGGGTGTCACCACCTACGGCGAAGAAGAAACCCGGCTGTTGTTTCAAAACGGCAAAGCACTGTTTTTGCGAAACTGGCCGTATGTTTGGAAGCTGGCAAATGCCGAAGGATCGAATGTTAGAGGCAAAATTGCGATCGAGCCAATGCTCAGCAGTGCCGGTCAAACAGGCGGTTCCTGCTTGGGCGGCTGGGGCTGGGGAATTGCCAAAACCTCAAAACATCCAGAACAAGCCTGGAAAGCAATTCAGTATCTTACCAGCGAGGAAACCCAGCGCAAATTTATTTTAGAAACCGGTTTAATTCCCAGTTACAAATCCCTATTTACCAACAAAGAAATAGTCGCCAAATATCCCCACTATCCGCAACTGCTAAAAGTGGTGGAACGGCCAGCTTTGCGCCCCCCCCTGGCACAATACGCTCAAGCTTCTGATATTTTGCAGCGTTATTTGAGTTCAGCTTTTACTGGGAGAATGAGTGCAGAACAAGCAATGAAAGCTGCCGCTAGCGAAACTCGCAATTTATTAGGCAGTTTGAAACAACCCAAAGCTTCGTAAATTGGACATCTTGCCTCTGTCAGAAACAGGCAAGATGCCTGTTCCACAAAGAGTTAGAAACAGGCAAGATGCCTGTTCCACAAAGAGTGAATTTTTTTATTGTGGGGAGTAGGGGTTGGGCATCTTGCCCGCCCGAACAGGCAAGATGCCTGTTCCACAAAAAGTTAATTCAATTGTGCGCCGTTGCTCCTCGCCCGCCCAAAAATAAACTAAAGGTGAACAAGATGCAATTAGACAAGATGCGACAGCGCGAACAAAAAACCGGATGGATATTAGTAGCACCAGCTTTGATAATTCTGATGCTAGTATTTGCTTACCCCATATTGCGTGCTTTTTGGCTGAGTTTATTCACCCAAAACCTCGGTACTGAATTAAAACTGGTTTTTTCCGGTTTTGCTAACTACAGTCGAATGTTAGGCGACGGGCGTTTCTGGCAAACTTTAGGCAACACCACAGTATTTACAGTCGCCTCTGTGGTGCTGGAATTAATTCTCGGTATGGGCATTGCCTTAGTCTTAAATCAATCTTTCGTAGGGCGTGGCATTGTTCGCACAATTTCCCTACTACCTTGGGCGCTACCGACTGCATTGATGGGAGTAGCTTGGGCGTGGATTTTTAACGACCAATACGGCGTAATTAACGACATTTTGAGGCGATTGGGATTGATTCAAAATAGCATTAGCTGGCTGGGAGATCCGACTTTAGCAATGATGGCAGTGATTACAGCGGATGTCTGGAAAACCACGCCCTTTGTCAGCTTGCTTTTGCTAGCGGGATTGCAATCAATTCCCGGTGATTTGTACGAAGCCCACGCGATTGACGGCGCCAGTAGCTGGCAGAGTTTCCGTCAAGTTACTGTGCCCCTGTTGATGCCCCAAATTGTGATTGCTATGCTGTTTAGATTTGCCCAAGCTTTCGGCATTTTTGACTTGATTCAGGTGATGACGGGAGGGGGGCCGGCGGGGGCAACGGAGACGGTTTCTATCTACATTTACAGCACGGTAATGAGGTATTTAGACTTTGGGTACGGGGCGGCTTTGGTGGTGTGTACTTTTTTGCTGTTAGTGGCAGCAGTTGCGATCGCCGCTTACGTGTTATCGAGAGCCCGCACCAATGCAGCCGGAGGAAACTAGGACGATTTTAGATTGGGGATTTTAGATTTTAGATAACCCACAGTTGCACATTTATTTGATTGGTATAAATTATGTCGATCGCCCGCGAACAACCCACCAAAAAAACCTTTAACATCCGGCAATTAATCTTGCCAATTTCAGCGCTCTTAATTGTCGCATATTTCCTCGCACCTATTATCTGGCAGGTGCTAACTTCTTTTAAAGTAAATGCAGATATTTCAGCGATTCCCAACGTCTACATTCCCAAACGAATTACTTTCGAGCATTACCTGTCGCTCTTCCAGCGCCGCCCGTTTGCACTTTACATTTTAAATAGCGCTTTTGTTTCCATTACTTCAACATTGCTGTGTTTAGCAGTAGGCGCTCCTGCAGCTTACGCTTTAGCCCGGTTGCGGCTGTGGGGCGAGAGAATCATCCTGGCAACTGTGACGATTGTAACGCTATTTCCGGCGGTGCTGCTATTTTTGGGACTGTTGGAAATTGTCAAAGCTTTGAATTTAGGCAATAATTATTTAGCATTAATTATTCCTTACACTGCGATCAATCTGCCGCTGACAATATTGGTAATGCGGAGTTTCTTTCAACAATTACCAAAAGATTTGGAAGATGCAGCCAAAGTTGACGGATACAACACTTTCCAAATGTTGTGGCAAATCGTGCTACCGATGACATTTCCGGCGTTAGTCACAACGGGAATTTTGACATTTATTTCAGCTTGGAACGAGTTTATTTTTGCACTAACCTTTATGACTCGCGAATCTCTAAAAACAATCCCCGTCGCCACGGCTCAACTCAGCGGGGTGTCAGTATTTGAGATTCCTTATGGCCCGATCGCCGCAGCTACCGTTTTGGGAACTTTGCCCTTGGTTTTGCTGGTTTTAGTGTTCCAGCGGCGCATTGTTCAGGGTTTAACTGCAGGGGCTGTAAAAGGATAAATAGATTTTAGATTTTAGATTTTAGATTTTAGATTGAACTGGTTCCTAGGCTGTGCCTGGAAACGAGTCAAACAACACAGTCAACAATCAACAGTCAACAGTCAACAGTCAACAGTCAACAGTCAACAGTCAACACTTTAAAAATCATGGCAAAACTGCAACTAAAAAACCTCAATAAAACCTACAGCCCTAAAGTAGTTCCCGTAAAAGACATTAGTTTGGATGTCAGCGAAGGGGAATTTCTGACTTTGCTGGGGCCGTCGGGGTGTGGAAAATCTACGACTCTCAGGTTAATTGCAGGGTTGGAACAGCCGACTAGAGGCGAGATTAGAATTGGCGATCGCGATGTCACTTATCTCAGGCCGGGCGATCGCGATATTGCAATGGTTTTTCAAAGTTACGCGCTGTATCCGCACATGACAGTATACGAGAATATGGCATCGAGCCTCAAACTTCGCAAAATCTCATCCAGCGAAATCAATCGGTTAGTGACTGAAGTTGCAACATCCCTCGGATTGACGGAATTAATCGATCGCAAACCAGGAAAACTATCAGGCGGACAGCGGCAGCGAGTCGCCCTCGGTCGCGCATTAGTGCGCCAACCGGAAGTATTTTTGCTTGACGAACCTTTGAGCAATCTCGACGCATTATTACGGGAAAAAGTTAGGGCAGAACTCAAACAATTGTTTTCCTCCCAAAAAGCTCCTGTAGTTTACGTAACTCACGACCAAACCGAAGCAATGACCCTTTCTACGAAAGTCGCAGTTCTCAACAGCGGCAGCGTGCAGCAGCTAGATCCGCCACACTTAATTTATACCCGTCCTGCAAATCAGTTTGTAGCCGGTTTTGTGGGCAGCCCGCAAATGAATTTGCTCGTGCTTAAATGCCAGGGCAATTTTGCTCAGTTGGGCGATTTTCGAGTTCGACTACCAGATATGCCGACTGTGCCGCCAGAAATTGTGTTGGGAATTCGCCCGGAACACGTCGGCTTTGCAGATGCAGAGGCCGGCAAGATGGCGGCCCCAGAGGCAATTAAAGGTGAGGTTTTTTTAGTGGAAAACTTGGGAATGCAAAATTTAGTTAGCGTCCGAGTTAAAGGTTTGGAGCCAGTAACGGTGCGGGCTTTGCTGCCAAATGACCGCCACTGGAATTCAGAAATTGTAGAGCTGGTTTTTGGGCCTCAGTTGCTGCACTGGTTTGACGTGAAGACGGGCGATCGCTTGCAATAAGAATATGCGCTGCATAGCATCATTGATTAAAAATTCTCTAACCCTGTGCTGAAAAATATTGTTTTTACTTCTAACTAAGTTATGACTTTAGTTAGAGGTAGAACTCTTTGGCTGCTGTTAACGTGATAATCATGTGTGAAAAAACTAATTGGCTGACACATAGGTGGCGTGTTTACCAGATTTAATCGCTAACCTATAACTCTATTTATCTGGTTAATAGCAAGTTGAAGCTAAATTGGCTTCCCCTCGCGTTAGCTGCTGATTTTGGAGCCAGTCTATTAGATGAAAAAATGTTCAAAAATATCACCAATAAACTTAGGGAGTATGACCCAGATGAATTTGATTTCCACAGCCATTGCTCGCATCAGTTCCCTGCTTAAGGGCTTTCAAATCAAGAGTTTTTTGAGTGTTGTCCTAGTCGGTTTTCTGCTGCTAACAACAAATGTTGATTCGGGGCGCAGTAACCAACTTTTTGGCGGGCAAGCCAGCTCAAAGGCTGATCTAAACAATTCTGAAAGACCCCAAACAACGCGGGAATGGAGGCAAGAAGCTCGCGAAACCTCAGACTCTCCGGGCGAACGAGTTCAGAAGATTGGGCAAGAGGCAGGAGCAGCCGTGAAAGAATTCGGGGAGATGTACCAAGACACTGCTAAGAGAAGTGTCCGCGAATTAAAGGATAACTAGCTCCGCCTAAAAAAATATAACACTGAGAAACCTGATTGCTTTAAGGGCGCAGCCAAGAGTGCTCGCCCTTCCCGCTTTCTCAACACCTGAAAAGTTTGACGTTTAAATAGGTTTAGCTACTTAATACAACAGACGCAATCAAGTAGGCGAGCATAAATAAACTAGAACAGACGCTCAAAAACCCAGTTTCTCAGGTGAAACTGGGTTTTTGAGTTGGAAGTATTTTATGTTAAATTAAATCAAATTCGCGTTAAAAACCCGTTGATCAGACTTGGCGGTTAAAACTGAGATATTGCAGTCTTCTCAATCAGCATTTCAAGGGCACGCTAGAAACAACGGCCCACAATATAGAATTTCCGCGTAATTCCTGATGAATAAACATCTTAACAGTCTTTGCTTGACCTGCCTGCTGTTCATCCTGCCTGTTTGTCCTGCGACAATTGCCCACGCTCAACTTCCCGAAACTTCGGAGACTAATGCCAAGCAAACAAATCTCCTCAAAGATGAACTGTATTTTGGCTTAACAAAACCTGGAGGCGAGACCATTTCTGAATCCGAATGGCAGGAGTTTGTCAAGGCGGTTATTACCCCTCGCTTTCGGGAAGGGCTAACCGTATTAGAGGGCTCCGGGCAGTTTCTCAACAGTTCTGGAATTCTGATTAGAGAAAACTCTAAAATAGTTATTTTAATTTATGAAAGTAGTCCGGCAAAGAATCAAGCTATTCATGAAATTATCGAAACTTACAAGCACACTTTCCAGCAGGAGTCAGTGTTGCGGGCAACCAGCGAAGTTAAGGTTTCTTTCTGATCCGGTCATCGAATCAGCGTATTTATGATATTATTTGTGGTAATCAAGGTCATACCCTCAAAGATACGTAGGGTGCGGGTGCAAGAAAAATCATAATTTGTGGGTATCGATCGCACACTGCAAAAAATCGTTATAAAAACCTGCCCGGGAGAAAACAAAAACATGATGAACGACGGCAACCAAAAAGCTGAAGCGCCTGAAAGCGAGGATGCACAAAATTTGTCCGGCATGGCGAAAGCTTTTATTGTGAACGTGGCTTGGTCTTACGCAGAGGCATTGGAGCGAATGAAACGATCGCGAAATCCACAGGAACCCGCGCCGGAATCTCCGACAGAACAAGTCGAACCCGATACTGAAAAAAATTAATGAAAGACTATTAATGCGATCGATTTGCCAAACTATCTGGGAGTGCGCTCGAACGCAATAGCCAATTAGCTGTTTTGAGTGAAGAACAATCTACTCAGAACAGCGAACTGTGCAGCTTAAGCCGAATTTGTATTGGATTTTACAATAAAAAAAAACTGAAAGCCCCGTGACGCTTCAACAAGCTCAGGAAAAGCTTTAGTCGGGGGATGACAACTGCGTTGCAGGTTGGAACCGCAACCTATATCTATCCGTAAAAGGGATTTAAACTAAATAAAGTACGGTTTTACCGCTACAGTGTACAAAACAAATAACCAATTTTTAGATCGGTCTCATGTCTAATTCAAAAATGATTGGTAAAGCGATCGCAGGTAGCCTTTGCTTGGGCATCCTCATTAGCTTCAACGCCTCAGTCGGCCCAGCATCCGCAGCAGCACCAATAATTGCCCAAGAAACAGTAGCCCCGGCCGCTAGCAGCATCGACCAGCAACTCCTAGGCCAATGGCAAGGCACAGCCTCAGGTCAGTCTTTCACCTTCATCTTTGCCCCAGAAGGCAAATTGTTTATGATGGCTAAAGGCCCCGACGGAGCCGCCCGCGCCAAAGAAATGAGGTACAAAGTTAATCTCGGTGAAAAACCGATGCACATTGATGTCGGGCTCAGCAGCACACAAACCGTTGAGACTGTTTTTGAGTTGACTCCCGAAGGTCAAATGCGCCTTCAGTTGGAAGGCACCAATCCCGGACAGGCGAGACCTAATTCCTTAAACGAACAGGCAACCGTGTTTAAAAAGGTCTCCGAGGCCACTGCACTGCCTGCTGACACTCAAATCATCGGTTTTTGAGGAAAATTGCAGGCAGAAGGCTCTCCTGTAGTTCTGAGTTTTGAGTTTTAATTTATAAACAATTTAAAATTCAAAACTCATCCACAGCGAAGCGTTGCGAGGAATGTTAGCTTTCGCCATCTGTTATGCAAAGCAACCTTAAAATTTTCCCACTGCCTTCTGCCTTCCACAGGCCCTGCTACAATCCACTTAATCTCCATTTAACTGCCATAGACCTCCATGAGTGAAACCGTCCTAGAAGTTCGCAACCTGCGGGTTCAATTTCAATCTACAGACGCAGGCGATGCGTCTGCAACCGTCAAAGCGGTTGACGGCATTTCCTTTGAGGTCAAGCGAGGGCAAACTCTGGGCATCGTGGGAGAGTCGGGGTCGGGAAAATCGGTAACATCCCTCGCTGTTATGGGTTTGCTTTCGAGTTCGTCAACGAAAATCGATGGCGAAATTTGGTTTTATTCGACAAAAGACGGCGCTAGCAATGGGCCTGTGAATCTGCTGGAAATGCCGGACAGGGAAAAACAAACATACCGGGGCAGCCAGATTGCGACGATTTTTCAAGAGCCGATGAGTTCGCTAAATCCCGTTTATACGATCGGATTTCAACTCACAGAAGCTATTTGTTTGCACCAACAGGTGTCGCAGACAGAAGCGCGGCGCCAAGCTGCTTCTCTGCTGCAAGAGGTGAAGCTGCTACCGGGCGACGATGAGCTCAGGCAGCGGTGTTTGGCTTTGCGGCAAGAAGCGGTTCGGGAGGACGATCGCGATTTGATGCAGCTCGTCAACGGCCAAAAACAAGCTATGCTCGATCGCTATCCCCACGAACTCTCAGGCGGTCAAATCCAGCGCGTGATGATTGCAATGGCCATTTCTTGCAATCCGACTTTATTAATTGCTGATGAACCTACCACGGCTTTGGACGTAACCGTGCAGGCAACAATCTTAGCTTTGCTGCGGGAGTTGCGGGACTCTAGAGGCATGGCAATGATTTTTATTACCCACGATTTGGGCGTCATTGCTGAAATTGGCGATACGGTGGCGGTGATGTACCGAGGCAAGATTGTTGAGTGCGGTGCGATCGAACAAATTTTCAGCAATCCCCAACATCCTTACACAAAAGGTTTATTAGCTTGCCGCCCAACTCTCGATCGGCAAAGGCGCCGCTTGCCGACAGTTTCCGATTTTATGGATGTCACCACAAATGCTAGCGGCGAATTAGTAATTGTCGAGAAAAATGCCGATTTAGACGGCGACAACAGCGGGGGAAATCCCGCTTTTGCAACAGGAAAACCGCCTCGGCTGCCGAATATTTCCGGCCCTTTGCTAGCTGTTAATAACTTGCGCGTCGGTTTTCCGGTTCAGGGGATGTTTGGCGAAACCAAACGCTTGTTTATGGCGGTAAACGATATTTCTTTTGAGGTTTATCCGGGCGAGACTTTGGGTTTGGTGGGCGAGTCTGGCTGCGGCAAATCAACTTTGGCGAGAGCTTTGCTGCAATTAATTCCGATCGCTAGCGGTAAAGTGTTTTTTGAAGGTCAAGAAATTACGCCTCCTGCGAAAAGTAGTTCGGCCTCGCAGTGGATGGCTAATTATCGGATGAAAAAAGAGTACGATCGCAAATTGCGGTGGCTGCGGCGCGATCTGCAAATTATTTTTCAAGACCCTTTTAGTTCTCTCGATCCGCGCCTAAATGTTGGGGATGCGGTGATGGAACCGATGGTGATTCACCGCTTTGGTAAGAACCAGAAAGAACAGCGCGATCGCGCGGCTTATTTGTTGGAGAGAGTGGGTTTAAACCCCGATTTTATGCGACGCTACCCTCACGAGTTTTCGGGCGGACAGCGGCAGAGAATTTGTATTGCTAGAGCTTTGGCTTTGAATCCTAAGTTTATTATTTGCGATGAGTCGGTTTCGGCATTAGATGTGTCGGTGCAGGCGCAAGTTTTAAATTTGCTGAAGGAGTTGCAAACAGAGTTTGGACTGACTTATATTTTTATTTCTCACGATTTGAGCGTGGTCAAGTTTATGAGCGATCGCGCGATCGTCATGAACAAAGGTAAAATCGAAGAAATTGGCACTGCCGAGCGCATTTACCGCCAACCGCAGCAAGCTTACACGCGGCAACTCATAGCTTCTATTCCTGCGGGGAATTTGGAGCGAATTCGGCAACAGCAATTAGGTCGCAAATCTGCTTTGGGTGCTGTGGCGCCTTGGCCCCCATCGCCTGCTGATGAATCACAACAAAATTGATATCTAGTGTTTTAAACTCGTATCAATTACCAATTGCCAGTTACCAATTACCAATTAGCCCTTACGCGCGAACATAGGAGTGCAACGAAAAACTGCTACCAATATTTTTGTCATTTTATCTTCAGAAATCCGCAGTTTATCTTTATTTTAACTTCATAATTTATTGTCAAATTCAACCTGCTTGAACTTGACTAATATTCCGGGTTGTTCAACCCACAGCCAGGGCGATCCACGCAGTATTTTCCTACATCAAACCCGGTTCTTCCTGGACGAAAAAAGTGGTATAACACGCTACTATAACGCGGTAAGCTGCTTCAGCCTAACCCTACATAATTAGGTTCTGCGTCCAGGATTAGCTAGATTAGGCCAAATGTCCAATGACTAACAGCAATATGTAGCGTAGTATTATAGATAAACTCTCTCTCTGAGTCGGAAAAAGTAGAAAATGCCCACCCCAGCTAAAAAGAGATTGCTCCCTAATTCCGTAAATACACTTAATTATATGGTCGGTTTGCGTAGATTTACGCAAATTTTAAACCGCTAGATTTCGCAAGCTAGGAAAGTTTAACAATATTTAAACAGCTTTATTGTAATTTTGGCTCACCGCACGTAAAACGGGATCAAAAGTAAAAAAATGAAATCTTCTGTTCGTATCGAAGAATCAAAAAGCACTAAATTATCGAACTTACTGCACGTGTTGTGGACAAAAATTACGGCAGCAGTCACCCGAATAGAAAAGGCAGAAGGCAGCAAGGAGTATGAAAAAAAAATTAGCGTAGGGACGATCGCCCCTGGCAATGTATTCTCAATTTTGATAATTGTACTGCTTGTCTTAAACGGGTGGCTCGTAGCTGGCAGCGCTGATAATTTCTACGATAGCCCACTCGCCCTGGGATTTTTGGGAATAGCAAATATTGTCTTTTTGGGGGTATCGGCGCGCTCAAACGCCTCTTGGGCCCTAGCGGGCAACGATCGCCCATCCAGCGAGCCCAACGGGGGCGATCGCTTTTTTAGCCTCTCGCTAGATATGCTGTGCGTCCTTAGTTTTGACGGTTATGTAACACTCATCAACCCAGCAGCAGAAAAAATCCTCGGCTATGCCCCAGGAGAAATGATTGGCCAACTCTTCATTGAATTCGTGCATCCAGACGATCGCGAAATTACTTTAAAAGAAGCTGAAAGTATTGCTGCGGGGAAGAATACCGTTGGGTTTGAAAACCGCTGGCGCTGTCGCAACGGTTCTTACAAGTGGATAGCCTGGACTGCTACCCGTTTCTGCGAGGAAGAATTGATCTATGGTGTCGGCCGCGACATTACCGCTCAAAAACAAGCAGAAGCCGCGCTGCAAGATAGTCAGCGTTTTGTTGAGCGAATTGCCAATACGAGTCCGAATCTTCTCTTTGTTTACGATGAAAGCGAGCAGCGAAATGTCTACACCAACCGCGAGATCACTGACACCCTGGGCTATACGAGCGCCGAAGTTGAAAACATGGGCAGCAATCTACTGCCCACCATCATCCACCCTGACGACTTAGCTAAATTTCCCGGCTATTTTCAGCAATTAGAAAATGCTCCCGACGGCGAAGTTATTGAGTACGAATATCGGGTACGTGACAAAAAAGGCTGTTGGCGCTGGCTAGTCAGCCGGAATATTGTATTTAGCAGAACCGAGGAGGGAAAAATTAAGCAGCGTCTCGGTGCGGCTACGGACATTACAGAGCGCAAAATAGCAGAAGAAGCTTTAGCAGAACAATTGAAACTTTCTTTATTCACGGCAGATGTGGGAATTGTTCTAACTCAAAACCCGAGTTTGCGTACAACTTTGCAATATTGCGCCGATGCAGTTGTGCGCCATTTGGATGTTGCCTTTGCTCGGATTTGGACGTTAAATGAAGAGGGAAATGTATTGCAACTGCAAGCAAGCGCGGGGATATATACTCATATTGACGGCGCTCACAGCCGCATTGCTGTCGGCGAGTTCAAGATTGGTTTAATCGCCCTGGAGCGACAACCTCACATCACTAATTCTGTGCAAGAAGATCCTCGCATCAAGGACAAAAAATGGGCCTCACGAGAAGGAATGGTGGCTTTTGCTGGATATCCGCTAATTGTTGACAATCAGTTGCTGGGAGTAATAGCGATGTTTGCTCGCCAGGAGTTGAACGAATCAACGCTGATTGCTTTGGCATCAAGTGCCGATACGATCGCCCTGGGAATTAAGCGCAAACAAACAGAAGAAGCTCTCGCCAGACAAAAGCAAACTTTGAGGGCAATTATTGACAACGCTCCGATTTGGGTGTGGATGGCAAATGCTAGCGGGCGGATGTTATTAGTTAACAAAACTTTCTGCGAAGATGTGGGTATACCTGAATCAAGATTTTTAGCAGCCTCTCACTATTCCGAAGTTTTGGGCTTAGAACAATCTGCTAACTGCATGGCATCTGACGCGCAAGCGTGGAGCCAAGATATTCCATGTTATACGGAAGAAATTATAGAGCTTACTGATGGTGACTATCACCAGTTTGACACAATTAAAACTAAGGTCAAAGATGATTGTGGTAACGCGATCGGCTTAATCGGTTTGGGTTTGGACCTTACAAAACAAAAAGAAGCTCAAAGACAGTTGCAAAAGTCGGAAGCGAGATTCCGCAAATTAGCGGAGCAGGAAGCGCTGCTGAACCAGCTAGCTAGCAATATCCGCCAATCTCTGGATTTAGATACTATTTTGGCGACAACTGTGCAGCAAATTCGCGAGTTGCTCCTGCTCGATCGCTGTCAGTTTATCTGGTATTTACCCGACGCTTCGCCGCCGGTTTGGAATGTGAGATACGAGGCAAAGAATGCCGATTTGCCCTCGCGTTTGGGTTTATATCCTGTCGAGCCAACTGCTTCTATCGCTGATCGGATTGCCAATTTGGAAATAATTCAGATCGACGATGTTGAGGCATTAACCGATCCAGCCGAACGGGAATTTTTAATGTCTGTAGGGCTCAATTCTCTGCTGGACATTCCCCTTCAAACACAGTCAGGTCAAATTGGCGCGATCCTCTGCGGTTCTTGCAGCGGGGTGCGGCTGTGGAGAGACGAAGAAGTGGAACTGTTAATGGCAGTAGGAACTCAATTGGCGATCGCCATTAATCAAGCCGAACTTTACGAAAAATCTCGCCTCGCCGCCGCCGAATCAAAAGCAGCAGCAATGCAGCAAAAATTGCTCAACCAGCTAGGCAGTCAAATCCGCGCTTCTCTAGATTTAGATACTATCTTGGCAACAACTGTGCGGCAAATTCGCGACTTGCTGCAACTCGATCGCTGCCTGTTTATGTGGTATACGCCCGATGCCGAGACGCCCGCTTGGGATATCGTCCATGAAGCTAAAAATGATGACTTGCTCTCGCTTTTGGGTTATTACCCTGCTGAGGTAACGGGGACGCTGGCGCAAAAGATAGCTAATTTGGAAATGTATCAAATAGATGATGTGGCAACTTTCAGCGATCCAGTAGAAAGGGAATTCTTTTTGCAGGTGGGTTACAAGTCTGTCTTGGATGTGCCGGTTAAGAGTGCAGGGGGTTTAACTGGAGTTGTTGGCTGCACTTCTTGCCGCGAGGTGCACAGGTGGACAAAAGACGAAGTGGAGTTGCTATCGGCAATTTGCGATCAATTGTCGATCGCCATCAGTCAAGCGGAACTCTACACTAAAAGCGTTGATTCAGCCCGGATAGCGCAAGAACAAGCAGCCAAACTCGAAGTAACTCTGTGCGAACTTAAGCTTGCTCAAACTCAGCTCGTGCAGGCCGAAAAAATGTCTAGTCTCGGTCAGATGGTAGCAGGAATTGCCCACGAAATCAATAACCCGGTTAGCTTTATCTTCGGCAATCTTACCTACACAGAAGAATACGCCAGAAACTTGATGCAAGTGGTGCAAATGTATCGAGATGAATACCCGGAACCTTCTCCAGCGATCCAGGAGGAAATAGAAGTTTTAGAACTGGATTTTGTGCTAGAGGACTTGCCTAAAATGCTGTCTTCTATGCAGGTGGGAGCTACTCGCATCCGGGATATCGTGCGGAGTTTGCGGAATTTCTCTCGCCTTGATGAATCTGACATGAAAAAGGTTAACATTCACGAAGGCATCGACAGCACATTGATGATTTTAGAACACCGTCTGAAAGTTCAGCCAGATCGCCCCGCAATTCAACTCGTTAAAGAATACGGACAATTGCCACTGGTGGAGTGCTACGCCGGACTCTTGAATCAGGTGTTTATGAATATTATCGCTAACGCTATTGACGTTTTACAAGAATCGCTTGAAAATCCGGGAATTATCCGCATTCGTACAGAGTTAAAAGGTACTCTCGCTGTGATTAGAATTTCTGATAACGGTGCAGGTATCACCGATCAAGTCAAGCAGCGGATATTTGACCCATTCTATACTACAAAACGGGTCGGTTCAGGAACGGGGATGGGTTTAGCGATTTCCCATTCAATTATTGTCGAAAAACATAAAGGTGAAATTAAGTGTTTCTCTGTGGTGGGAAAAGGCACTGAATTTATAATCGAAATTCCGATTAAAAGGACAGAAACTTAAATGGGTTGGTCGGCAAAAATACTAAGGTGGGTCAGTTGGAAAAACCACAAGTTTTTGTACTAACCTTAAGACTGACGCACCCTACAGGCTACACACAGAGAAAAGTTATTTTACCAGAAATTTGTCTGCTGCGTATTGCCCACCCTCCAACTAAAATTGATATGATATTAAAAATCTAAAATCTAAAATCTAAAATCTAAAATGGCATTACCTCCCGGAAGTTTCGGTTTACCCCTAATTGGCGATACTATCAACTTTTTGCAAGATTCCCAATTTGCCAAAAAACGCCACCAGCAGTACGGGCCCCTTTTCAAAACCAGCATTTTCGGACAGCCTACCGTGTTTGTGTGTGGCCAAGAGGCTAATTTGTTTGTTTTAAGCAATGAAAACCAATATTTTGCTGTGACTTGGCCTGCCAGCACGAAAGCGCTTTTAGGGCCACTTTCCTTGGCGTTGCAAACGGGTGCTAACCACCAAAATCGCCGCAAGTTGTTGTACCAAGCGTTTCAGCCGCGAGCTTTAGCCGGCTATATCGGCGCGATGGAAAATATCACTCAGCGCTATTTGGAAAAATGGGAAAAAATGGAAACCATGACTTGGTATCCTGAACTGAGAAATTATACTTTTGATGTTGCGGGTAAGTTGTTAGTTGGGCTTGATAATGGTTCGGAAACGGCGCTAGGACATTATTTTGAAACGTGGTGCAATGGTTTATTTTCGATTCCTTTAGATGTGCCTTGGAGTCAGTTTGGCAAGGCGAAAAAGTGCCGAAAGCTGCTGTTGGCAGAACTTGAAAAGATTATTATAGATCGCCAGCAAGGAACCCCTAGCGACAAGGATGCTTTGAGTTTGCTGATTTCGGCTCGCGATGACGAGGGAAATAGTTTGAGTTTGGAGGAGTTGAAAGATCAAGTGCTGTTGCTGTTGTTTGCGGGACACGAAACTTTAACTTCGGCGATCGCCTCTTTTTGCCTTCTGCTAGCTCAAAATCCCGATGTGATGGCAAAAGTCCGCGCCGAACAGCAGCAGTTCCCCGCTACCGAACCGCTAACATTGGAACAGCTCAAAGAAATGACTTATTTAGAACAGGTTATGCGAGAAGTGCTGCGGTTGGTTCCACCAGTGGGAGGCGGTTTTCGGCAGGTAATTAATGCTTGCGAGTTCGGCGGCTACGAAATTCCCAAGGGTTGGATGGTACTTTATCAAATCAATCAGACGCATCAGGATAGCGCAGTTTATCCCGAACCCGATCGCTTCGATCCCGATCGATTTAGCTCCGAGCGATCGCCTAAACCTTTCAGCTACGTGCCCTTTGGTGGAGGTTTGCGAGAATGTTTAGGCAAAGAATTTGCCCGGTTAGAGATGAAGTTGTTTGCGGCAAAGATTGTTCGGGAGTTTGAATGGGAGCTTTTACCGGAGCAAGATTTGAATTTGATCACAGTACCGACTCCGCATCCCCGCGACGGTTTGCGAGTGAAATTTCGGCGGAAAAATTCTTAAGAACAGGCAAGATGCCTGTTCCACAATCGGTAAATTTTCTTGTGGGCCGTTGCTTCTAGCCCGCCCTGAAAGCCTTATTGAGAATGGTGCAATATCTCAGTTGAGACTGAGCTCTTGCACCATTCTCAATAAGCTGTTTATGAACAGGCAAGATGCCTGTTCCACAAAGAGTGAATTTTCTTGTGGAACAGGCATCTTGCCTGTTCTTGATAATGGTGCAATATCTGAGTCTCAATCAACATCCAATTGCATCGGCCCCAAATACTTAGTTAAATAAGGAGAAAAAACCTCATAAATCAGAGTCAAGGGCTTACCATGATGCCAAAACAAATAGTGTCGCCCCCAAAAAGGCCCCGACTGTTCAAAAGCTGACTCCAAAGCCACCGAATCACCGCAATAAATGCCCTGCACATCGCGATACAATTCTGTCCGCAGCCGCGCTAAACTGGCCCAAATTGGCAAAGATTTATTTTGTAAATATTCGTCTACGTGGCTTGCTTCCCACCAAGAAGTCGCATAGGCTAAACGCTGTCCCGAAGCAGTCCGCAGCCACACTTGTCGGCGCAGGCGCGGCCCCGGAACCGCGACAATTTGCTCTGGTGCGCCGTCTGCGTCTTCACCCACTAAAGACATATCGATCACATCTACTTCTGTGGGTTCCCCTGTCAGCAGTTGCAGGTGACGGGTGGGAGAACCGTCGCCCAGGAGCAGTATTTGCCACGCCGGTGCGAGCTTGGTGTGGGGCAAACCCTTCTGTACTGCGTCTTCGGCTCCTTGCCACAGGGGGTTGAGAGCGTGCCAGGTGCGGCTGTTTTTGGGTGTGAATGTTGCAGTCAAGGGTCTTTACAAAACTTAATTTTTTGTTTATTATAACGCTTCTTCAATTATCCACTCAAAAATCAAAAATTGCTCGACCGAGGACGATCGCCCATAGGATGCCCGGTTAAATAGTTATCATAAATTTTGGTTTAAAACCCCGTCCTTTTAGGAAGGCTTTACATTGGCCTGATTTTGGTTTACCATACTAAGTATAGTTTGGTAAGTGCAATGTTCAAGGCGTTTAAGTATAGAATCTACCCAACAAGCGAGCAAAGAGACTTACTGGTTAAGTCTTTTGGTTGTTGCCGTTGGTTCTACAATTACAGCCTTAACTTAACAACCGAAACTTACAAAAAGACTGGGAAGGGATTAAGCAGAAATGAAATAATCAAACTGCTCCCACAACTCAAGAAAGAGCATGAATGGTTAACAGAGCCACCTTCCCAAGTTCTGCAACAAGTAGCGGATAATTTGTCGAGTGCTTTTCTCAATTTCTTTGAAAAGAGGGCCAAGTATCCCAATTTCAAGAAGAAGCATCAAAGGCAGTCAATTAGATTTCCTCAAAAGATGAAATTAAGCGGTGACTATTTAACATTGCCTAAACTGGGAAAAGTTTACGGCAAAGTATCCAGAATTCCCGAAGGTGAATTTAAATCTGTCACGGTTTCAATGACTCAATGTGGTGAATTCTATGCTAGTTGTTTGTTTGATGAAGGAAAGGATAAGCCAGAACTGTCTAAGGAAGGTAAAGCGGTAGGCATTGATTTAGGTATTACTCATTTTGCTATTACCTCAGATGGAACCAAACACGGCAATCCTAAGCACTACCGCAAGCATGAGAAAAAGTTGGCTAAGTACCAAAAGAGATTAGCTAAGAAGCAGAAAGGCTCTAACAACCGCAATAAGGCTAGAAAAAGAGTAGCCAAAGTACACCAGAAAATTACTAGATGTCGAGAAGATTTTCTCCACAAACTAAGTCGTAAATTAGTAGACGAAAATCAAGTCATAGTGGTAGAGAATCTAGCAGTAAAAAACCTGGTACGCAATCATAAATTAGCTAAGTCAATAGCTGATTTAGGATGGGGAAAATTTTGTACCATGCTGAAATATAAAGCAGAATGGTCAGGAAAAATATACATAGAAGTAGATAGATTTTTCCCGAGTTCCAAAACTTGTAATCACTGTTGGCATCGAACTAGCGAAATGCCATTGGATATTCGCAGTTGGCAATGTCCTAACTGCGGAACTTTGCACGACCGAGATATCAATGCCGCTAAAAATATCCGAGATGAAGGTTTACGAATGTTAGAGGTAGGGCATACCTCGGTAGCTTCTGGAGAACGAGTAAGACCAAGCAAAGGCACTGCTTTTGTGAGGCATTGTTCTGTGAAGGAAGAATCACCGCTCATGAAAGGACGGTGAGTGTCAAAATACTTCTGTTCGGGATTTTTATTCTTCCTTCTTCCTTCCTTATACTTCTGTTCGGGATTTTTATTCTTCCTTCTTCCTTCTTCCTTCTTCCTTCTTCCTTCCTTCTTCCTCTTTCCTTCCTTCTTCCTTCTTCCTTCTTCCTGACATCCGTTACATCCGTTACATCCGTTACATAATCCGTTGCCGAACTTCCTTCCACTATATGTTACGAATAACCGAAATAAAACTTCCCCTAGATCATCCTCAAGATGCGATCGCCAGCGCGATTCTCAAAAAGCTGCAAATTCCCCCCGAAGAATTGCTCAGCTATTCCATCTTCAAGCGCAGCTACGATGCTCGTAAAAAACCCGAAATCCTCCTTGTCTATATTGTGGATGTAGAGACGACACAGGAAAAGCAACTTCTCCAACGCTTCAAAAAAGATCCTCATGTGATGGTGACGCCAGACACGAATTATCGCTATGTAGCCAAAGCCCCCAGCAATTTGACGATTCGCCCCATTGTGATTGGTACAGGGCCGTGCGGGATGTTTGCGGGTCTGATGCTGGCACAAATGGGGTTTCGCCCCATCCTTTTAGAACGCGGAAAAGCAGTGCGCGATCGCACGGTTGATACCTTTGGATTTTGGAAGAAAAAAGCAGAATTCAACCCAGAATCTAACGCTCAGTTTGGCGAAGGTGGTGCGGGTACTTTTTCGGATGGCAAGCTCTACAGCCAAGTTAAAGATCCTCAGCATTATGGACGGAAGGTGCTGACGGAACTTGTGAATGCAGGAGCTTCACCGGAAATTTTATATATTAATAAACCGCATATTGGCACGTTCAAACTGGTGGGAATTGTCCAAAGTCTACGCGCCCAAATTGAAACATTAGGTGGAGAGATTAGGTTTCAAAGTCGTGTAGAAGATATCCACATCGAAAATGGAAAAGTGCAGGGACTTACCCTCGCCAGCGGAGAATATATTGCTAGTAATTATATAGTTCTGGCGGTGGGACACAGCGCCCGCGATACTTTTGAAATGTTGTTTTCGCGCGGGGTTTACATCGAACCTAAACCTTTTTCCATTGGTTTTCGGGTGGAACATCCCCAAACTATTATCGATCGCTGTCGTTTTGGCGATCGCGCGGGCCATAAGCTTTTGGGTGCCGCCGATTACAAACTGGTTCACCATTGCCAAAACAATCGTTCTGTATATAGTTTCTGTATGTGTCCCGGTGGTTTGGTAGTGGCGGCTGCGTCAGAACCGGGGCGACTTGTTACTAATGGGATGAGTCAATATTCTCGCAATGAACGGAATGCTAACAGCGGGATTGTGGTTGGTATCACGCCGGAGGATTATCCCGGTCATCCCTTAGCCGGAATAGAGTTTCAGCGTCGCTTAGAAGAACGGGCATTTGAGTTAGGAGGTGGCACTTACAACGCCCCTGGGCAGCTTGTGGGGGATTTTTTGGCGAATCGCCCTTCCACGGCGCTAGGCAGTGTCCAGCCGTCTTATACGCCGGGAGTTGTGATGACTGATTTGAGCGAAAGTTTGCCAGATTATGCGATCGCAGCTATCCGCGAAGCACTTCCGGCTTTTGACAAACAGATTAAAGGATTTGCGATGGATGATGCGGTTTTGACTGGGGTGGAAACGCGCACTTCTTCACCAATTCGGATTAAACGCAAGGAAGATTATCAAAGTTTGAATACAGAAGGTCTTTATCCTGCTGGGGAAGGTGCAGGATATGCGGGTGGAATCCTGTCGGCGGGGATTGATGGGATTAAGGTGGCGGAGGCGGTTGCTTTGAGCATATTGCAATCTTCAAACCACAAAATTTGAGGCTGGATTTGAGGGCTTTTAGATGATTTGAAGATTGCCGTCAACCGTCAACTGTCAACTGTTCAAACAGCAGCTAAACGCGATCGAATTTCCGTATCGGTATACTCAGGCGTCCAGCCTTCTTTGGTGGTAAAATAGCGAACCGCTTTAATTTTCCGGGATGCTGTCAAATAAAACCAGTGTTCTGTATTCGCCGGCACGTTGATAAATTCTTCTGGCTGCACTGTGAGTTCGACTTGGCTGCCGTCGGGCCGCACGAAGCCGAAAATGCCTTCCCCTGCTACGATATAGCGGACTTCATCATCGGCGTGGATGTGGCACTTGTTGAATTTGGACAGCAAGGTGTCGAGGTTGGGAATGTCTGGGTGCAGTACAATTAAGTCGCGATCCTGATAGCCTGCACTTTCCGACAACTGTTGAAAGTAACTGTCGAGGGCTTGCAACACTTGCTCTTTTTGATTGTCGTCAAGAGCATCTTTAGCTAACAAATTTTGAATTTCAGCGCTGTCACCTACGGGCCAGCGGTTGAGTTGAATGTTTAAGGAAGCGAGTTCTCGGGTAATGTCGCTTTGTTGAGTGTAGATTGTACCGTTTTCGAGTTGCAGGATAGCCATTTTTGCACGTTCCAATTTTTGGGTGAGGCGATACACAGGCACTGTGAAAGATGTTTGTCGATCGCGCCTGTACCAGAATCACAATTTTAACGCTAATTTGAACAGGCAAGGTGCCTGTTCCACAACAGTTGAATATTTGTCGCGATAATATTATAAGTCAGACGCCAGCTAGCACCAGCAGCGATGGCATTACTGATATCTTAAATGTAACTTTTGCAACAACTATGCCTACTTATACGGGAATTTCTAGCGAAGCATTTCAGCATCCCCTCGATCGCCAAGCTGAGGAAGCGTTACGCAGCGTGCCTGGATTTGACTTAATTGCCAGCAAATTTGTAGAATTTGTCTACGAACGACCGCAATTCGTTTACCTAATGGGAAATAGCATTCAAGTCGGACCTCGCCAATATGCCAGCATTTATCATATATTTCGGGAGTGTGTGCAGGCTTTAGATGTTTTTCCAGAACCGGGTTTGTTTGTTTCTCAGAATCCCTCAGTTAACAGCTATGCCCTGGGAAAAAACCAGCCTTATGTAGTATTAAACACTGGTCTTTTAGACTTGTTGGACGAGGCGGAACTGCGGGTAGTCTTGGCTCACGAGTTGGGACACATTAAATGCGGCCATCCAACTTTAAATCAAATGGCGATGTGGGCGATGAGCGTCGCATCGACAATTGGCGAGATGACTTTCGGTTTGGGAAATATGGTCGGTAGCGGTTTAATTTTCGCTTTTTACGAGTGGCGGCGCAAGGCAGAATTGTCGGCGGATCGGGCGGCTTTGTTGGTGACGGATGACTTAAACAGTGTGATGAAGACGATGATGAAACTTGCGGGAGTTAGCAGTAAATATGCTGACCAATGCAGTTTGCAAGAATTTATCCGCCAGTCTGACAACTATCAAGAGCTCGATCGAGACAATCTCAACCAAGTGTATAAATTTTTACTTTACAACGGCGGTCAGGGCGTGATGCTGAGTCACCCTTTCCCGGTGGAACGCCTGCGCTATTTGCGAGACTGGGCAAGTTCCGAGGAATACCGCCAAATTAAGCTGGGGAACTACAAGCGGGCTGTAGCTGAAGGTGCGGTTGATGTGAAGTCGCAAACGCCTAACAGCGAGACGGAGGCTTTGCGCCGTCAGATTGAAGAGTTACAGCGGGAGATCGAGAGGCAAAAATCAAAGCGAAACTAAGTTTAAATTCCTCGTCCCCAGGCGCCGCCTGGGAACCAGCTAAATGTTTTGTTGAAGATTTACCGGATTTGAGGGAGGGGGAAACGTAAAAGGAAGGTAAACCAGTGAGAGACTTACTCGCAACTGGCCTCCAATCTAAAAACTGTCCCCTCCTTTCGGAAATCTGTTTCTGAGGAGGTGTAGTTTAAATCAAGAGAAGCTTATAAATCAACGGGGCTAAAAAAAATGAATATTGATAACGCAATGAATACTAACAAGCCTACTTCTAATTTTTTCGGCAATGTGGGAAAAGTCGCGATCGCCCTGACTCTTCTGGCCGCCGGCATGGCATTTACAAATCCTGGGAGAGACAAATATCTAACTTATGCTTCCGGCGTACTCCAAACCGAGTTGGAAAGCACTGTGTGCAAAGATTCTCGCGTTCCGAAAGCTTTGAGCGGCATTACAGATACTTTGATCGGCAGTTGCAAGAATTTGCTGACTTCGCAGCGGAACTCGATCGAAAGCTTGCTCGACAATACAACGCAGCGTCAAAATTTAGGTGTGGTCAGTATTTACACAACTGAATTAGGCAAAAAAAGCTATCAAACGGTTGGAGCTTTTGGTAATTTCGTGACGCTGCCACCTAGTTCTGAAAATGCTCAAAATTAGAGTCAAATTAAGTTCAATTGGTGAAACCGGGTTTTGTAGAAAGCCCGGTTTTTGCTTGCGTAATTCTCTCTCAGTAAATCTCAATAAATTCGGACAGCGGTAGCACATATTTTTAATGAGGCCCGCTATTAGAGACCAAATATTAAGTTTTCTTAAAGAAGAAAAGTTATTGTCCCACTTAATATTAACATGAACGCTATAAAGTTTGATGTTTAACAAATAAGCAGATGGCAATGCAATTAAGTAAGGGTGAGAGATTTAATATCTCTAAAGAAGCGCCCGGTTTAAAAAAAATGGCGATCGCCCTAGGTTGGCAGGTGACAGAGGCAGGACAAAGCTACGAGATTGATGTCTCTGCCTTTATGCTAGGTGCTGACGGCAAAATACCTAACGATAAATATTTAATATTTTACAATAATCTGCAATCCGGTGACAGTTCGGTACTGCAAGTGATTCGAGATAAAAACAACCGAAGTCAAGAGAATAAAACGATTTACGGCGTTATCTTAAAAAGAGTTAATCCTGAAATTGAGGAAATAACTTTTGTTGTCACTATTCACGAAG
Source organism: Microcoleus sp. D2_18a_D3 (assembly GCF_036702455.1). Lineage (NCBI taxonomy): Bacteria > Bacillati > Cyanobacteriota > Cyanophyceae > Oscillatoriales > Microcoleaceae > Microcoleus > Microcoleus sp. D2_18a_D3. The sequence continues at coordinate 14,482 of NZ_JAUBTK010000029.1, read as the reverse complement.
CCGAAAAAATTAATGCAAATTTTAGCAATATAAAAAATGCTTTTATCAAGATTTACAGTTTGGATACAGAAAACGAACTTGTTCGTTATGAATTAAAAGAGAATTTTTCGCGAGAGACGGCTGTAGAATTTGGTCGCTTGTATAGAAAGAATGGAGAGTGGAGATTTCAAGCGGTAGGAACAGGATATCAGGCAGGATTGCAGAGTTTTGTGGATAAGTATTGCAGCTAAAATCGTAATAATATTGCTCCCATTACTCACGACTTGGCAGCGGGAACTGCCGATGATTTGCAGTTTCCGGCTGGGGAGTTGGAGGTGGAGTCAGAACCGGAAGCGGAACAGTCTCGTCTGGAGCTTTTGGTAACTTTGTTACCTTGTTACCTAGTTCTGAACATGCTCAAAAGTAGGGTCAAATTAAGTTCAATTGTAGAAACCGGTTTGGGAGAAAGCCAGGTTTTAAATTACGTAATTGTACTTAAGTAAATCTCAGTAAATTTCAGATACAGGCAGCACATATTTTTAATCAAGCCCGCTATTAAAAGCAAAATATTAAGTTTTATTGAATAGCAAAAATTATCCGGAGACTTAATATTAACATGAACACTATAAAGTTTGATGTTTAACCAATAAGCAGATGGCAATGCAATTAAGTAAGGGTGAGAGATTTAATATTTCTAAAGAAGCGCCCGGTTTGAAAAAAATGGCGATCGCCCTCGGTTGGCAGGCGACAGACGCAGGACAAAGCTACGAAATTGATGTCTCTGCCTTTATGCTAGGTGCTGACGGCAAACTACCTAACGATAAATATTTTATCTTTTACAATAATCTGCAATCCTGTGACGGTTCGGTACTGCAATCGATTCCTGACAAAAATAACCGAGGTCAAGAAAAGAAGACTATTTACGGCGTTATTTTAGAGAAAATTAATGCGGAAATTGAGGAAATAACTTTTGCGGTCACTATTCACGAAGCAGATAAAATTAAGGCAAGTTTTAGCAATATCAAAAATGCTTTTATCAAAATTACCAATTTGGATAGGGGAAGCGAACTGGTTCGCTATGAATTAAAAGATAATTTTTCGCGAGAGACTGCTGTAGAGTTTGGTCGTTTGTATAGAAAAAATGGAGAGTGGAAATTTCAGGCAGTAGGAGAAGGATATCAAGCAGGATTGCAGAGTCTGGTTGACAAGTATAAAAGCGGAAACAGCAATAATATTGCTCCCATTAGTAGGGAGTTGACAGCCGAAACAGCAGCAGATGATTTGCAGTTGCCGGCATGGGAGTTGGAGGTAGAGTCAGAACCGGAAGCGCAACAATCTCGTCAGACTCGAAGGGTACAGCCATCACGAATTAACAATCAAGTTAATAACTCGCGAAGCCGCAAAATACCCGCAGCTTTATTAGCAGGTTTAGGGGTTTTGGTGTTGGGGACAGGTGCAGGGATGAGCGCCTTGATGCGATCGGGAAATGAAACGCTCAAGCAAGCAGAAATACTGGGCGTTGAAACGCAGAATGCAGCGAAAGTCACCGATGTCAATCGGCTCAGAGGTTTCGATAAACGACTTAAAGAAACGATCGCCAGTTTAGAGAAAATTCCTAACTTCCCTGGCTGTGGGTATCAACAAGCTAGAGCTGATTTGCTGAAACTGCGCCCGATATTGGTTCCCGTAGCGCAAAATTTACAGGCCGCAGAAAGTCTAGAAAAAGCTCAACAATTGGCAATGGAAGCTGCTGTGGTTGTGCAAAAACCGCCTCATCCGATGGAAGTTTGGCAGCAGTCGCAAAGTAAATGGCAACAGGCGATCGCACTTTTAGAAGCGATAGATTCACGTACACCTGTTTATAATCTAGCTCAAAATAAGTTATCCCATTACCGCGCTAATCGTGCTGTTATCAGTCAAAGAGTTGCGATCGCTCAAAAAGCTGCAAATTTTAGCAACCAAGGTTCTTTGAAAGTTCAAAAGGGAGATGTTCCGGGGGCGATCGCAAATTTTACTCAGGCTTTAGCGCTGAATCCGAACATACCTCAAGCTTACCTCGGATTGGGAATTGCTACTGGCCAACAGGGAAACAAGCAGCAGGCAATTTACAATTACGATCGAGCGCTACAATTTAATCCTAACTTGGCAGAAGCTTATTTCGGTCGCGGTCAAGCATACTATGAATTGGGAAACAAGCAAAAGGCGATCGGGGATTACGAACAAGCTATTCGCGTTAATCCTAATTATGGTTTGGCTTATTTGGAACGAGGTGCTATTCGCTGTATGTTGGGAACCAAATCGCAAGCAGTAGCAGATTTTAACCACGCTGGAGAACTTTTTTTAAAGCAGGGAGACGGAAATAATTACAAATTAGCACAAAGCTTTATTAATGATTGTCAAGAACCGATTGCAGAGGCTGCAATCTGCGATTATCGAAGGAAGATAGACTCCTTCGGCAGACCCTGCGGTCGCTCTGTTAATGTTCCGATTATAATTAGAAGAAAATCCGCGACTGCTACCTCAAACTCTGAGTCTACTGATGTTAAAAGCAGTAGCAGCGTTGAAAAAATCTCGCCTGCAAATTCGGATAGCAGCACTACAAGAACTCGCAGCAGGCGCAGAAGCAGAAGGTAAACCGCTGTGGCATTAGTCAATATAACAACCGCCAAGACGGTTAGGACGTTGTTAATGGGTGAAACAATTGATTTTATTGCTTCTTCCTTCTTCCTTCTTCCTTCTTCCTTCTTCCTTCTTCTATAGATGATAAAATCTCCTGGTAAGCATCGATGGTTTGCTGGGCGATCGCATCCCAGTTATAATGCTTTTTTGCATACTCTTTGCCGTTCAATCCCCGCCGTTGGCGCTCCTGTGGATTGAGAAGTGCTGATTTGATTGAATTGGCGATCGCCCCTACTTGCAAAGGTTCCACCCAACCAGCTTCTGCTTGCTGTATGTCTTCCGCAATATGTATGCGATCGGAAATGGCGACAGGTACACCCGCGGCCATCGCTTCTGCTACAGCAATGCCAAAGTTTTCGTAATAAGAAGGCAATACAAATAAGTCGGCTTTTGTCAACAGTTCAACTTTTAAATCACCGCTCACAAAGCCAGTTATTGTTGTGTATTTTGCTAAGGTTGAATTCTGAATTGTTACTTTAATTTGTGTTTCATAATCAGCATCTTGGGGATTTGAACCAGCTAAAATAAAGTGAAAGTCTATGCCCGATGCCAAAATACTTTCTAATGCTGGAATTAATAAATAAAGCCCTTTTTTAGGTTCAATTCGCGACATAAATAAGATGATTGGTACTTGAGATTCTCGCAATCTCTGAGGAAACAAACCTGCTGTCACCCCCAATGGAATCACCAAATCCCGTGGCGCAGGCATCTTGCCTGTGAAGTCCAAATCCTGTGGCACAGGCATCTTGCCTGTGCAGTTCAAATCCCGTGGCACGGGCATCTTGCCTGTGCAGTTCAAACCAAATCTTTCTGAGATTTTAGCTTCTTCTTTACTTGTGAAATGAATTGCGGCCGCCCCTGCTAAATTAGGGCGTTCTAAAAGCGTGGCATAAATCTGTTTCAAGCGCTTTTTTTTCTGCAAATCGGCGGGGTCAAGCATACCGCATGGACGCATAATATATGGCAACTTGTGATATCTAGCAATTGTAGCAGCGAGGGTAGTTACTGGTGAGAAAAGAGCGTGAATGTGAGCCAGGTCAAATTGTCGCGCATTTTCATTTAACCACTGCAATAAACTCAGAGAAAACTTATATCTACGCCAGGGAGAACAGCGGAAATAAATAATTTGATAACCGTTTTGTTGTATTGGTTGATTTAAAGGAACATCTAAAGGAAGTTGACCGATATCTCCGTTAGAATCTGTAGTGATAATTGTGACATCAATGTTTGTGGCCGCGAGGGCCGCAGAAAGTCCGAGTACCATTTGACTCGGCCCGCCGTAGACGAGGGAAATGGAGGGGATAATTTGGAGAATCCGCATGGGGGATAGTTATTTAAATCAACATACCAACATCTCCCATTACAAATTTAATTATCTGCAAAAGGCTGCCCGTCTAGCTGTTCAGCTTCTTCTCTTTTTGTGGCTGTAATTTGGGTATTGTGAGCCATTGTCTTGGAAAATTCATACATTTCACTGGCTTTTGCTTCCGCAGCTTTCACAAGTTCAAGGATTTCCAGCAGTAGGCTTTCATCTGGTAATTGTTTCATGGCAATGCTTCTAATCTCTCAACTACTTTGTCAATCATAATTCTCGATTCAGGAGCCATATGTAGCAAGGCTGCTAAATAATCTCCTGCTTTTTGAACATCTTCATCGGGCACACCAGCCATCAATACATTGCCCACAATGTGCTCTGCTTGTAAGCGAACACCTGATACGCAGAATTGAAAATTACTGATCGAAGAAAAGTATTGCATCAGTATTTCATTCTGGGGAAAAAGAGACATTGCTCTTCTAAGTGCAAAAAGTCCCTGCGTTGCTTGGCGCTCAGTATCGTCTAGTACCTGGTAGAGTTCGCTAACCAAAGAGCGTATGTCGGGAGGAATAGACATTTACCACAGTTTTTTTTATTTAACACTTGCATTATAGCTAAAAGTTACAACAATTCTTTGTAGAATTCCAATAACTGCTCAGCTAAAGCTTTATTTGTATAATTGCTCATCGCTCTATGATAACCCCGATCGCCCAACTCTGCCCCCAACTCCCGCCGCTCCATCAATTTCTGCAAACACTCTCGCAACACCCCTGCATTTCCTTCTGGGAATAATAACCCCGCATCGCCGATGACGTGGGGAATTTCCCCGCAGTCGGAACCAATAACCGGAATGTGACAAGCCATCGCTTCAATTAAAACGTGACCAAATTGTTCTTTCCAGCCCACAGTGGTCAAAGTTTGGAATTTATAGCTAGTTTGCGAAGGCAATACCAAACAGTTCATTAAGTTAATGTAAGGGGGAATTTCTTCGTGGGAAACGCTTTCTACCCAGATTATTCGGTCGCTAATTCCCCATTCAATACATTTTTCGGCGAGGTGCGTCCGCAATTGTCCTTGTCCTACTAACAGCCACTTCCAAGAGCTTTTTTTTAACCCTGCCAAGGCTGCAGCTAAAGTCAACAATCCTTTTTCTTCGACAAATCGCCCTACAAATCCTACCACAAAATCGGTCGGTTTAATTCCGAATCTGCGCGATAAATCAGCGTCTTTACCAGTGGGGCGAAACAAAGCTTCATCTACTCCGAGTTGTGGCATTACTTTTACCGCACCTTGATAGCCCCGCTGCCGCAAAATTTTTGCTCCATCTAGGTTGCCTGCAATAATTCCGTCGGTGTGCTGAAGATTGAAATTTTCTAAGACTGAAACGGGCCACTTCAATTGATAAGGCAGATTCCACCAAGTAAATAATATATTTTTTGCTTGCAGTTTTAGCAGTTTATTTAGTAAAATTAACTGAGCGCAAGCGATGGATTTTGCACCTTGTTCAACTTGAATTATCTGCGGTTTATTTTTTTGCAGAACTTCAATTAAATCTGTACCAAAAGTTAGCAATCCTTGATTGTTTTGACTAAAGTTGGAGAGGGGGACTACTTTAAAAGAGCCTTTTTGATAAAATTGCGTTTCTATAATTTTATTTTGTACGCCTCCCGGTTTCCAACGCTGCGGCACTACAACTGTTACTTCAATATCGGGTTCTAGGTTGGCTAATATCTTGAATTTTTCCCGATTAATGTCCACAATATAGGTGTGACTAGCCACGAGAATTCTCATTTATTGGGAATGGGGAATGGGGCATGGGGCATTGGGCATTGGGCATTGGGAATGGGGAATGGGGCATTGGGAATGGGGCATGGGGCATGGGGCATGGGGCATGGGGAATTGGGAATTGGGAATTGGGAATTATTGAGCGTTAATCTTGTCTTGATGGCTATAACTTTGTCCATCATTCCACAGAGATTGAATTACTGTATTTATAGCACTGAGAAAACCCAAGATATAAAAAGCAAATCTAGTTATAATTTTAATGGGCGAGGCGCTTTTATAACAAGGGGGATTTCCCAAAACGTGGCAGTCAAAGAGTTTGGCGAAAAATCGCAGGCATTGAAAGGCTGTTAAATTTTTCAATCCCATGAGGAAATGGTTGTGATAAAATGTGACTTGATACTCGATCGATCGCGTACTGACATCGTGACATCCGCCGCTCTCTTCCCCTAAGTGAACTAAACACGCATTGGGATCGTACCAAATTTTCATGCCAGTCGATCGCAATCTCAAACAAAAATCCGACTCCTCCCGCACCGCACTCCCTGCAAACCGCTCATCAAACCTCAGCCCGCATTCGGCAAAAACCTGCCTGCGAAATGACATATTGCAGCCTCTCGCCGAGAGCACCTGCTGCGGTTTGACTGTATGCACCAAATCGATAAAATACCAGGCAATGCCCGCATCCATAGCTTCTGAGGGCAAATATTCGATCGCCAAATCGCCTCCAGAATTATCCAGTTTCATTCTGTCAAAAACCCTGCCCGCCACACATCCCACATCGGGTTTTTCTAAATAATTGCCAGCGTGAGCCGCCAAAAAACCATCTGGCAATTGTACATCATCATCAATAAATAAAATAATCTCTCCAACTGCGCGCCGCACTGCATAATTTCGAGCAGCCGGCAAACTCGCCCAATCTACTCTAAACCAGCGAATTTTGCCAGCATTTGCCAATTCCTCTAAATAAACTTGAGTTTCCGATTCGTGGGTGCGAGTTTGATCGATTACTAGAACTTCAAAATTCGGGTAATTTTGCCGAATCGCATCCGCCAATGTCTCTCGCAGAGGTTGCTCGCGGTTGTAGGTGGGTATCACAACAGAAATCATCATCACACAATTGAGGGAAAATAAAGTTAAGGGTAGGCAGGATGCCTGCCCCACTCGTTATTTTTGGAGAAGTTGATTAAAACTCGAAATTAATAGTTAGAAATTTTGATTTATGAATTTTGACTTAAAAGATTTCAACTCAAAACTCAAAACTCACAATTCCCAAGTTTTAGCACTTCCCCACTTCCATCAGATAGCGATGTGTTGCTGAACTGCTAAAACTAAATTTTCAGTCCAGAAATTAGCCAATTCGGCGCTGGCAGCTTCCACCATAACTCGGATTAGCGGTTCAGTGCCAGAAGCGCGCACCAAAACCCGTCCCTGTTCTCCCATTGCTGTTGTAGCACGTTCGATCGCACTTTGCATTGCCTCGCACTCGTGCCATTTCAGGCGTTTTTCGCGATCGTCCACCCGAATATTTCGCAACAACTGCGGATAAGTTTGGAAACTGCCACTTACCAATTGTGCCAAAGATTGCCCGGACTGGCGCACCAGCGAAGCCAAATGCAAAGCTGTCAGCAAACCGTCGCCGCTGACACCGTAATGCGGGCAAAGAATGTGTCCCGACTGTTCGCCGCCCAACATCGCACCGGTGCGCTGCATTTCAGCGTGAACGTACTGATCTCCGACGTTGGTTCTAGTTAGTTTGCCGCCCAATTCTTCCCAAGCTCGCTCGAAGCCGAGGTTAGCCATTACAGTAGAAATAATTAAATTGGATGGTAACTGTTGGGAGTCGCGCAACTGCCGGCCCCAAAGATAAAGAATGTAATCGCCGTCAATCGTTCGACCTTGGTTGTCAACACACAAAACTCGATCGGCATCGCCGTCAAAAGCAAATCCCAAATCGGCATTGTGTTCCAAAACTGCCGCTTGCAAACTGTCGAGATGAGTAGAACCGCAGTTAACATTAATACGATCGCCATCAGGAGAGTCGTGCAAACAGATCACATCCGCCCCCATTTGCGCGAACACCGCCGGACCCAAACCCGCGGCCGCCCCCCAAGCCAAATCCAAAACAATCCGCATTCCCTCCAAATTCATCTGTTGCAGCGAATCACAGAGCGAAGTGGCATAATCTTTAACCAACTCAGACCGATGGTAGTGGTGTCCCCAACCCAAGCTAGCAATTGGAACCTTTGCTCCCCGGATTCCCGCTTCGATTTGTTCCTGCAACTGCTGCGACAGCTTGGAGCCGTTTGAGCCGAAAAACTTAATGCCGTTGTCTTCTGGGGGATTGTGAGAAGCCGAAATCATCACTCCGCCGACAGACTCCGAAACGCTTGCCAGATAAGCAACGCAGGGAGTGGGACACAATCCCAAATTCCAAACTTCTAACCCGGCGGCCGTCAAACCCGCTGACAGTGCCATTGCCAGCATATCGCTGGAATTCCTGCTGTCTTGCCCCAAAATCACAGGCCCCTGGTTGGGGGTATTTTGGCGTAGGACTTGTCCAGCCCAGAAGCCCACTTGCAGGGCTAGGGGTGCATTCAGCAATTCTCCAACTTTCCCGCGAATGCCGTCTGTGCCGAAGAGTTTGGTATTTGGCAGGGAGAGGCTATTTCCCAGCAGAATCGTATCCAGTTTGGCTGGCTGTACCGAGTTAACAGCCGGAAACTCGCTGCCACGAGGGCGCGAAGGTGTCTGAACCATATTCACTCCTTTAGGAATATTCACACTCACACTTTGGGTTCATGTTACAACTGAAAGTCTTTATTTTCAGCCTAAACTCCATTTATTTCGTCGATTGCTGAAGCAACTTGCTCTGACAACCTACGCACCAAGCTTAACTTCATCGGAAAAATTTGTATTGTACGCAATGGAAAAACTTTTAGTACCGGGGGCGCCAACGCCAGGAAACCCGGTTTCTTTTTGCCTCCAGGCGTGACGCTGCTGCGGTTTGAGCCTCTCAGCCACTGCGGGTATAGAAGGTTAATGCTGTATTGCCGTATATTTTATGGCGGCAAATTTCTAGGCCGGAAATCGCTTGTGTCGATCGCTCCGGGCTGTGTTCGATCGCGATTTCGCCGAGGAGTGCTAGCATTTCTTGGCTGGCGATCGTGTTTAACACAGGTTCGTACAAGTCGCTGGCGTAGGGCGGATCGAAGTAAATGCGATCGAACTGCTGCCCCGCTAGTGTCGCCAACTTCGCCGTCGCGTTTCCCCGCAATATTTGGAATGTTTGGGACGAGTCTGCTATTTTCTCCCAGTTTTCGCGGATAATCGCACAAGCTTTCGCCGACTGTTCGATGCCAGTGACACTCGCGGCTTGACGACACAAAGCTTCTGCACCCATCGAACCGCTGCCGGTACAAATGTCAAGCCATCTGCAATCTGCGATCGTCCCTTGCCAAATATTAAATAAAGCTTCTCTGACTCGCGAAGGTGTAGGGCGAGTTGCGAGTCCCGGCAGGGTTTTGATTTGGCGATTGCCACAGATTCTTAAACTCATTTAGGAAGAAGGAAGTTCGGCAACGGATTCTGTAACGGATGTAACGGATGTAACTGATTTAACAGATGTCAGGAAGAAGGAAGAACAAAGAAGAAGGAAGAAGACTTTTAAAAATGTCAAACCCGGTTTCGGCAATCTACCGGGTTTTTCAATATTCATGCACCTAAGCGGCGACTTTTTCCCTCACCAGACTGACAAAATTTGACAGCATTTGCAATCCCGTACTCGAAGACTTTTCCGGGTGAAATTGCACGGCCATCAAATTGTCTTTAGCTATAGCCGCCGTCACGTTTTGACTGCCGTGAGTCACCATTGCCGATCGCACTTCCAAATCAACTGGATCGACATAATAAGAATGCACGAAATAAACCCAAGGATCAGACGGTAAATTTTGCCACAGCGGCAAATTCTGCTGAGTAAGTTCCAATTGATTCCATCCCATGTGCGGAATTGTCAAACCCGGTTCCGACCGAAATCGGCGCACCTTTCCCGCAATAACGCCCAATCCCGGTTCTACGCCTTCTTCGGAACTTTCAAACAGAATTTGTAAACCCAAACAAATGCCTAAAAAAGGTTTTCCCGACGCGATCGCCCTTTTTATCGGTTCTATCAAATTGCGCGATCGTAAATTCTGCATTGCCGGGTCAAACGAACCAACTCCCGGCAAAACCACCGCATCAGCCTGCTCGATTATAGCAGGAGAATCTGTAATTTTTGGCACTGCACCCACATTTTCCAAGCCTTTACAGACTGAGTGCAGATTGCCCATGTCATAGTCTACTACTGCAATGACAGACATTGACTTACTTGCCTTATATTATCAATATCAGTATTATTGCACAAATATGACGGCGAAAATCCTGCTAACCTCATTTGATACTTGGCTTCCCCATCAGCAATCCAACTCTTCGGACGACTTATTAGCCAAGATTTCCCAAATCAAATCTTTGCCTGATTCCCTGACTTTTTTGAGGAAACTGCCAGTAGATTTTCAGCTAGCACCTAATTTAGCGATCGCCCAAATCAACCAACTCCAACCCGACACTATTATCTGCTGCGGTATGGCCGAAAGCAGGCAAAAATTAACTATAGAATCTTGCGCTTGCTGCGATCGCGACCTTCGGCAAACATCAGTTAATCTCGAACCGCTAGTCGCTGATTTAGCTGCAACAGAAATCAGTCACGAAGCCGGAAAATTTGTATGCGAAGCCCTCTATTATGCAGTTTTAAAACACCTTGCAGATTCTCAACTTAGCACCAAATGTATTTTCGTACACGTACCAATTTTGACAGAAGAAAATGCCGACAAAATTGTCGCCGATTTTTTATTAATTTTAACTCGCATCCCTTAACAACTGACAACTGACAACTGACAACTGCCAATTGCCAATTGCCAACTTTCTAACCGCCGTAATTCCAACCCGTGCTTTCTAGCAGCAACGGATTGCCTTCTCGGTGGACGCCGGCTGCCAAAACTTCTCCCACATAAACCGTGTGATCCCCGTGTTCCACAGAACCGACAACTTTGCACTCGATGTAACCCAGAGAATCCGAGATAATCGGACAACCAGTTTCCGCGCCCGGATAAAATTCTACATCCTCAAATTTATTGCCAACGCGGCGCTGCTGTTTAAAGAATTTCTGGGCTAAGTCTTTTTGCCCTGCTTCTAGGAAACTCAAAGCAAAGACACCGCTGGCTTTGATCATGGCGTGGGATTTGGAGTCTTGCTTGACGCAGTTGACAACTAACGGAGGGGTAAAGGAAGATTGCATCACCCAGCTAGCGGTGAAACCGTTGACTTCCTCCCCGTCTTTGACACCGCAGATGTACAATCCGTGAGGGATTTTCCGCAAGATGGTCTTTTTAGCTTGTTCGTCTAGCACGGGCTTACCTGTTCGATCGATAATTCTACACCGCTCAGTTTACCAATGTCGGGCCCACAAACCCACCTGTCTTAAGGGCTATTCGCTAATATTGCCTTTTTCCTGCCCAAACTTGACACCAGTTTTAAGTAAAAATTAACAACTCAAAACTATTATGAAACTCCATACTTTTTAAACCAATCTTGCATCCGTTTCCAACCATCCTTAGCTTCTTTTTCCCGGTAACTGGGGCGATAGTCGGCGTTAAAAGCGTGCGGCGCATCTGGATAAAGCACAATTTCGGAACCGCTGCTGCCAGTTTTGAGAACTTCCTGCATTTTCTCGACTGTATCGTTGGGAATTGACTGGTCTTTGCCACCGTAAAGCCCCAATACGGGCACTTTCAAAGTTGCTGCAATGTCGATCGGCTGTTTGGGAGTTAAATCCGTAGAATTGCCAACCACACGCCCGTACCAAGCCACTCCAGCTTTGACTTTCGGGTTGTGAGAAGAGTACAGCCAAACAATTCTGCCACCCCAGCAAAATCCTGTAATTCCCAACTTATTAGTATTGCCTTTTCCTGACTTTTGTGCCCACTCTACGGTAGCATCTAAATCAGACATAACTTGAGCGTCAGGAACTTTCGAGACAACTTTACTAATAATTTCTTGAACCTCGGTGAGTTTAGAAACATCACCTTGACGGGCAAACATTTCTGGGGCGATCGCTAAATAACCTAATTTTGCCAAACGGCGACAAATATCTTGAAGGTGGGCGTGAACTCCGAAGATTTCTTGAATTACTAAAATTACTGGAAAATTGCTGCCGCTGGCTGGCATTGCTCTGTATGCTGGAATTGAGCCGTCTTTTACAGGAATTTTTACCTCACCTGCAACTAAACCAGCAGCATCAGTATTGATAACGGCAGCCGCAAGAGGATGAACTGCTAAGGCAAATCCGGCGCTTAATGCGGTGACAGTGATAAATTGTCTGCGAGTTAAATCAGTCATGGCGATTTTAGATTTTAGATTCTAGATTTTAGATTTTAGATTGGGGAATTGGGAATTGGTAATTGGTAATTGGTTATTTCATAATTTCTCCTTCTTCCTTCTTCCGACATTCATGGGACTGAAATCCGTTACATCCGTTACATCCGTTACAAAATCCGTTGCCGAACTTTCTTTTTCCTGACATCCGTTACATCCGTTACAAAATCCGTTGCCGAACTTCCTTCGATGCTCGGAAAAGCCGATCGTGATCTGGATGGTACAAGCGCGATCGCCCTTCTGCTGATTTTCCTAACGCCGGACTAATCACATACATTGTCGTTCTCAGCAAATTATTTTCGCGCGTAGCAACTGCCATTTTGTCAAGGGGAACTAGCACAATTTTTTCATCCGGCCAGCCCAACCGATAACAAATCGCTACAGGCAAATCCGATGGGTAATGTTCCATCAATTTAGCTTGAGCTTTTTCGACATGGCGGGCGCTCAAATACAGGCACAAACTCGCTTGATGAGCCGCTAAACTCGCCAATTCTTCGCGTTCGGGTACTTCGGTTCTGCCACTAATTCGCGTCAAAATAATTGTCTGCACAACTCCCGGAACCGTCAACTCAATTTTAAGTTTAGCCGCCGCAAGTTGGAAAGCGCTAATTCCCGGGATTACCTCAAAAGCAATTCCCTCGGAAGCCAAAGCTTGCATTTGTTCGCCGACAGCCCCGTAGAGGCAGGGATCGCCCGAATGGAGGCGGACGACGCTTTTTCCGGCCTGCACTCGTTGCACCATCAAAGGTACAATCTCTTCGAGGGTCTTATCCGCAGTTTGGATCACTTCTGCATCCGCGCGCACCCCCTGCAAAATTTGCTCTGGGACTAGGGAATCAGCAAATAATATGACATCGGCTGCAGCCAGTAATTTTTGAGCCTTAACAGTCAACAAATCCGGGTCTCCCGGGCCTGCACCTACAATGTATACCCCTGGAATTAGGGCTTCAATCTCTGTCAAACTCATTGCTGCTAACAAATTTGCTAAATTTACGGACGCTTCCGGATGTACCTATTTTGGTTGGAAGTAATAGATGGTAGATGCACCCTGGTTTTGAACCCTAGAGACTAACCTCTCTGGGGTTTTTTATTGATCCTCTGGGGATTTGTGAGTGATCTTTGCCCGATCGCTATTGGGAGAGACAACATCGGGTAAAGGTCGATCGAGCAGATAAAGCCAAGCTAACCCGCCCAACCCTAACACAATCCCAGTCAAGCTTACCATCTGTGCCGTCCGCAGCGGCCCGAACATCAAACTATCAGTCCGCAACCCTTCAATCCAGACTCTACCGGAACTGTAAGCAGCGATATAGATCAAAAATAAAGCACCCGTTTTCAAGCTAATTTTGCCCTGCAAATCGCGGAAAAATAAACTCAGAAGCAACCCAAATACTGTAAAATTCCACAGGGATTCGTAGAGAAATGTGGGGTGGAAGTATTCAAAATTAGCGTAAGCGGGCGGGCGGCTGTTTGGCGGAATATAGAGTTTCCAAGGCAAATCCGTAGGACTGCCAAAAGCTTCGGAGTTAAAGAAATTTCCCCAGCGTCCGATCGCCTGACCGAGAATTGCCGAAGGCGCGATTAAATCTGCCAATTGCCAAAAAGAAACTCGCTGAATTTTCGCAAAAATTAAAGCTGCGATCGTGCCACCCAAAATCGCCCCGTGAATGGCAATTCCGCCTTTCCAAATCGCAATAATATCTTCAGGCCTCTGGGCGTATTGCTGCCACTCAAAAGCTACGTAATAAATTCGAGCACAGGGAATAGCGCCCAGAACCAGCCAAATTGCCAAATCACCCAACAATTCCGGGTTGACGCGGCGCTTTTCGGCCAAGTATTGGGAGAGACTGACCCCAATCAAGACGGCAGAAGCTATTAACAGCCCGTACCAGCGAATGGCTACGGGGCCAAGTTGAAAGATAATTGGGCCCGGCGATGTAAATTGAAACGCTAAGGGCAGAGCAAGAATATTTAGCACCATAAAAGTTGCATTAATTGTGTTGGAAAGCTGTCAAATTTGCATACCCTTTCACAAACTCCAGAGTTTATTTTAGGTGGCTGCGGTCATTTACACGCAATTTTTGGGGAATTTTGCCAAAAATTAACTTTGTTGGGGACATTTGTGTCTGGAGTTTTCTTTGTGAGTCCACAATAATATCCCCCCTAACCCCCCTTAAAAAGGCTTGTCATTACCAACATTTTTCAAACGACTGGGTTGTAAAATCAGCAGCCCAGCACATATCCATCAATCGACTAAAT
>NZ_JAUBTK010000028.1:38642-75932 GCF_036702455.1 Microcoleus sp. D2_18a_D3 | reverse complement strand
TCTGTGAAATTACTCAATTTCATACTCTGACTCTAATACACCTCAGTTCCACTTTAAAATATGTTGGTAATGACAAGGTCTTGAAGCTGGGGACATAAAGCTTTGGGAGGCTCACGGCTGTTACGTGTTCATTTACGTATCAGCTCCCTGCTAAAAATTTACGCAGCAGTTTCTAACAGAGGGATAACATTTGCCTTAAGTCTTTTCATCACCTTGAAATGAACTTAAATACCCAGCTATACGTCTGTCGCTTGTTGTATAAGAGAGTCGGTGACTTTGTGAGAAGTTAAATTTTTAATCTGATGACGATTGCTCAAAAGTTTGAAAAAGAGAGTTCCCTTTCTTCCCACATTATATATAGTGTGCCTGCGTAAGCCCTGTAAATGTACGATCGCCCCCCTGTTTTAGCGCCCCGCGTCCTGTTACACTGAAATCCTGCGGTTGTGTGCGATCGACCTTTCTAAAAAAAACATAAAATTCTGTAGCCTGCGATACATTTATTTAGTTAATGATTGTTTAAACTCTCCAAGTGTAGATTGTGTACTCTCCATAATTCTCCAAAACCCCTAAACGAGTGCGTTGTTTGCTGGACTGCGATTTATCGATCGTCGAACCGTTAAAAACCATAAGTAGTTTTGACCTGAATTCATCGGAATTGATTCGCACAAAATTTTTGAGCTGACCAGGGTGAATATTAGTTACTAAATTTGTGCAGTGCAGACATCTATAATGTTGACTCAAGTTTGTACAGGCTCTTGCCATCTATCTTCTTGCTAATAACCGAAATCCAACCGCATCTCACACAGGATTGTCACGCCCGGTGGACGGCGAAGTGATTGCGCCTCGCTCATCCAATCTTGTAGAGCCTGCCAAAAAAGGCATTCTCGCAAAAGTTAGCTTTGACAAAAAATGTTGGGTAAATCTCATATGTTGCACCATTCTCAATTAGCCTTTTATGAACAGGCTGGACGGGCTGTGAAGCGAGAAAATTGATCTCTTGTGGAACGGGCCGAAGAGCCCGTTCTTGAGAATGGTGCAAAATCTTGGGTAAATCCAGGATATTCGTCAATAGTTAGACTTTTGCTAACATCTATTTTTTATCAACAACTCGTCCTGCAATCCCAATAAAAATAACCATGAGTGGAAACCAATCGCGCGTTCAAGCAATTTCTCAAATCGTCAACCGCAAACAGATGCCTGCCCAGCCTCCCAAGCGGCTAGAAGATTTGTGGGCAACAGACGTTTTTAGTCTGAGCAAAATGCAAGAAAGTCTGCCCAAAAGTATTTTCAAATCAGTAAAAAACACCGTTCAAACAGGCCAAAAACTCGATGATTCCGTAGCTGATGTAGTTGCAGCCGCAATGAAAGATTGGGCTATTTCCAAAGGAGCCCTCTACTACGCCCACGTATTTTACCCGCTAACCAACAGCACCGCCGAAAAGCACGATGCTTTCATCTCAGTGCAAGGCGATGGCTCCGTCATCTCAGAATTTGCCGGCAAAGTTCTAGTACAAGGCGAACCCGATGGCTCCTCATTCCCCAACGGCGGCATTCGCTCCACTGCCGCCGCTCGCGGATATACAGCCTGGGATGTCACCAGCCCTGCTTATGTCATGGAAACAGACAACGGCATGACATTGTGCATTCCCACTGTTTTCATCTCCTGGACAGGTGAAGCCTTAGACAAGAAAACGCCGCTTTTGCGTTCCATTGCCGCAATGAACAAAGCAGCAATCCGAGTGTTAAAGCTATTAGGAAATACCGAAGTTGCTCCCGTCAATTCCAGTTGCGGGCCCGAACAAGAATACTTCCTGGTAGATGCCAATTTCACCACCAGTCGCCCCGATTTACTGCTAGCAGGTCGCACCCTTTTTGGCAAACCTCCTGCGAAAGGTCAGCAATTTGACGACCACTATTTTGGAGCGATTCCAGAGCGCGTTCAAGTCTTCATGCAGGAAGTAGAAGAAAGAATGTACCGGCTGGGAATTCCTGCCAAAACCCGCCACAACGAAGTAGCTCCCGGTCAGTTTGAAATTGCACCAGTTTTTGAAGCTGCAAACGTCGCCAGCGACCATCAACAATTAACCATGACAATTCTCCGCAACACTGCGAAGAAACACGGTTTTATGTGTTTGCTGCACGAGAAGCCTTTCGCCGGCATTAACGGTTCTGGCAAACACGTCAACTGGTCGGTCGGCAATGCCACCCAAGGAAACTTATTAGACCCAGGCGATACACCGCACTCGAACATACAATTTCTAGTATTCTGCGGCGCTGTGATTCGCGGAGTTCACAAATACGGGCCGCTGTTGCGCGCCGTAGTTGCGACTGCCAGCAACGACCACCGATTGGGTGCAAATGAGGCTCCGCCAGCAATTATCTCTGTCTATTTGGGTTCGCAATTAGAAGATATCTTCGGGCAAATTAGCCGGGGAGAAATTAAGGACTCTCAATGTCGGGGAATTATGAACTTAGGTGTAGAAACACTGCCTACTTTCATGAAGGATGCTGGGGACAGAAACCGGACTTCGCCCTTTGCCTTTACTGGAAACCGATTTGAATTCCGTGCAGTAGGTTCCGGTCAGTCTGTTTCCGGGCCGCTGGTGGCGATGAATACAATCCTTGCAGATTCTTTGGACTGGATTGCTAACAAATTAGAAAGCGATTTGGCTAACGGAACTGAACTGAATGCTGCCATCCAAACTGTTTTGAAAGAAGTGATGGATGAGCACGGCGCGGTTATATTTGGCGGCAATGGCTATTCGGAAGAATGGCACAAAATGGCTGTTGAGGAACGGGGTTTAGCTAACTTGCGGACTACGGCAGATGCTTTGCCCGTATTGAAGGAAGGATACATTGAAGACTTGTTTGAAAAGACAGGTGTTCTGACTCCCGTGGAATTGGAAAGCCGTTACGATGTTTATGCAGAGCAGTATTTGCTGGCAATTGAAGTCGAAGCAAAACTGGTAATAAGCATGGCTAAAACTATTATTTACCCCGCAGCGGTGAGGTATTTAGCTGAACTTTCTGGCACGATTTCTAAATTGAAAGAGATTGGGATTGAACTGGAAAAGGAAAGTGCCGAAAAAGTAGCGGTCTTGCTTAAGTCCATGATGGATACTGCGAGCAAGTTGAGTGATGCTTTGAGCAAGCACGATTTTGCTTCGACAGAAGACCATATGCAATATGCTTCGCAAACAATTCGTCCTTTGATGGATGAGGTTCGCCAGTATGCGGATGCTCTGGAAGGTGAAGTGGCTGATGATTTGTGGCCTCTGCCTACTTATCAAGAAATGCTGTTTGTTAAGTAATCGTAAATCTGGTTAATTTCCGGTGATATTTGTAGGGACACGGCACTGCCGTGTCCTTACTTGTTTTTGAGGTTAAATGAGTGTAAACTCTTCCTGGGACGGGCTCTGGGGCCCATCCCACAAGAGTTATTTTTTCTTGTGGGATGGGCCCCAGAGCCCGTCCTAATTATTTTTGCAACAGCTTAGGATGGTGGATTAAATAACTTCCGTAGGTTGGGCCCAGTGGAACGAACCCTCCGCTTCACTGGGCCCAACAATCAAGCGTGGCGTTGGGTTTCGTTCGACGGGCCCCACCTACAAAAAATGCAAGTTATTTAATTCTCATTCCTTATTGCCTGCCTTCTCTCAATTGCCACGATGGGGAGCATCTCATATTTGTAACCACACTTCTTCTGGCTCCTGCCTTCTTCCTCCTGCCTTCTGCCTCACAACTTAGATTTCTAGCTTGCTGGACTACACAAGTGAGATGCTCCCCCACGATGTAATCTGCCGCCTGCTGACGATTCCATGAAGAAACGAAAAGCTATGGGTACTAAAGTGAGAAAAAGTGCTAGTGTTGAGCATATACAGGTAATCTACACACAAGCACACATTCCTCAAGTGTCGGAGGTAGGATAATTGTGCGCTTATGTAACTCCTATCAAAAAGGGATTTTTAATCTTTTATGGAGAAAATTCAAGATTTACAATTATCCAAATGCCCAACGGGAATTCAGGGACTCGATGAAATCACCGATGGAGGCTTGCCCCAAGGCCGACCAACCTTAATCTGCGGGTCAGCGGGTTGCGGTAAGACCTTATTTGGTGTGGAGTTTCTTGTGCGCGGAGCAACGCGGTACGGAGAACCAGGCGTTTTAGTCACCTTTGAAGAAACTGCGTCAGAAATTACCCAAAACGTCGCCTCTTTAGGGTGGAATTTAAATCAGTTAATTGCTGACGAAAAAATATTAATCGATCACATTTATATTGAACCCAGCGAAATTGAGGAAACAGGAGAATATGACCTAGAAGCCCTATTTCTTCGTCTAGGGTATGCGATAAAAAAAATTGGCGCTAAACGGGTACTTTTAGACACGATTGAAGTCTTGTTTTCTGGTTTAGCCAATGCCAACATTGTCCGCTCAGAAATACGCCGTTTATTTCATTGGTTAAAAGACCAAGGTGTGACAGCCGTGATCACAGGGGAGCGAGGAGATAACACCTTAACCCGTCAAGGTTTAGAAGAATACGTTTCGGATTGTGTGATCAAATTAGATCAAAAAACCTTTGAAGATATCGCCACAAGAACCCTTCAAGTTGTCAAGTATCGCGGCTCTCGTCATAGTAATAATGAATATCCTTTTTTAATTGAAGAAAATGGCATTTCGGTCTTACCCGTTACTTCCTTAAAATTAGACCATCAGGTTTCTAATGAGCGAGTCTCAACGGGGATTACCGAACTTGATGAAATGTTTGGTGGCAAAGGCTACTATCGGGGTAGCAGTATTCTTGTCACAGGCAGGGCTGGAACGGGGAAAACAACGCTGGCAAATTATTTTGCCCACGCAAGCTGTTTGAGGGGCGAACGGTGTTTATATCTCGCCACTGAAGAATCGCCCCAACAAATTATCCGCAATTTAAGCTCGATTGGTCTTGACTTAGCTCCTTATGTAGAGCAGGGATTACTCCAATTTGATGCGGTTCGTCCCACCAATTACAATTTAGAAATGCGTTTGTTTAAAATTCATCGCTGGGTACAAGAATTTAAACCAAGGACAATCATCATTGATCCGATGAGTAATCTCGTCTTGAGTGGGAGTTTGGTTCAAACAAAAAACTTTTTCATGCGTTTAATTGACTATTTAAAAAGTAAGCAAATAACCGTTTTTATGACCAACTTAACGGGTGGTGATGCTGACCATGACCACGAACAGACAGAAGTGGGTGTTTCTTCTCTGATGGATACTTGGTTAGAACTCCAAACGCTCAAGGTGAATGGGGAGCGCAATCGGATTATCTATGCCCTCAAATCTCGTGGTATGATGCACTCTAATCAAGTACGGGAATTTATCGTCACCAATGAAGGCGTAAAGTTGGTCGAGGTTTACTTGGGAGATGGCAAGGTATTAACAGGAACGGAAAGAGTCACTCAAGAACTAAAGGAACAATCTGCCGCTAAAAAACGCCGACAGAATTTTGAACAAAAAAAACGCGAGTATGAACAAGAGAAAAAACTCGTACAAGCTCAGATAAATGCTCTACAAATGCAATTGCTCAATCGAGATGCGGAGTTAGATTTGCTGTTTGAAGAAGAACAAGAGGAAGAAAAAGCGGTGCTGGAGAATCGAACGTTTATGGCAAGATTACGTCATCTTAATCCCTAAAACCTATCTCTAAGGATAAAAAACATGACCGATTATTTAACAGATAATTTATCACAGCCCACTCACACACAAGGGTCACAGCTTTGGCAAATGCGGTTATATGTGGCGGGACAGACACCTAAATCTCTCGTTGCTTTTGCCAATTTGAAGAAGATATGTGAGGAATATCTTCACGGTCAATATACCATTGAAATTATTGACTTAAGTCAACAACCCCATCTCGCCATAGAAGATAGCATCGTTGCTCTACCGACTCTCGTTAGAAAATTGCCAGAACCGATTAAAAAGATTATTGGTGATTTATCCAATACCGAAAAAGTTCTGGTAGGACTGCAAATTCTTCGTGTAGTCGATGAACACTAACTCAAGATAGAGGTACTAACAATGATTGACTCCGAAGATGTTAAACAAACAATCACAGAACTTTTTGAACAGTCCCTGTCCCAATCGCAGGAACAGCATTATACCCTACGTCTTTATATTTCGGGTACAACGATTCAATCGGTGACGGCGTTGCGAAACATCAAAAAGATTTGTGAGGAACATCTCCAAGGGCGTTATGAGTTAGAAGTTATTGATATTTATCAACAGACAGAAGCTGTTATTTCGGAGAACATTGTGGCTGTTCCCACATTGATAAAAAAGTTACCTCTGCCCTTACAAAAGATAATTGGCAATTTATCGAATACAGAAAAAGTCTTAATTGGTCTTGATCTTCTGCCTAAAAAAAATATAATTGGAGAGCAAAATAATGAATAATTCTCTGACCCCTCTTGAAAAAATGAGCCCAGAAGTCGAAACCCTACATCGGGAATTGGTCGAGGTGCAGGAACGCCTAAATGTAGCGGAAGAAACGTTGCAGGCCATTCGTGCTGGGGAAGTTGATGCTGTTGTTGTTTCTACTCCGCGAGGAGAGCGAGTTTTTACGCTTCAGGGGGCAGATTATGTTTATCAGTGTTTAGTGGAACAAATGGGCGAAGGAGCGGCTACCGTATCTTCGGAAGGTTTGATTTTGTACTGTAATAAGCGACTCTCTGAACTCTTAAATTGTCCTTTAAAAAATCTGATAGGCTCTCAATTAGAAACCTTTATTGCCCCCAAGTATAAAAAAGCATTTTTACTACTTTTGCAGCAGGTTCAGAGCGAAACAAATCTCACTAGAGAATTATCTTTGATCGCAGCAACGGGAAATAAGGAAGTACCTGTTAAATTGTCGTTAAAACAACTTCAGATAGATGAGATTTTAGTTAATAGTATTATTGTTACTGATATTACAGAATCTAAAATAAAAGAAGCTGGGAAACTTAGTCAGATTCTCAACAGCGCGCTCGCCGTTATTAAAAATTTTCGTCTTTTGACTGATGGTACTTTAGAGATCGATTCTTGGACAGGCGGAACTCAACAGATTTTTGGCTATAGCTTAGAAGCAGTGCAAGCAGATTCTGCCTTATTCATAGGGAATATATTGCCCGAAGATCGAGACAAAACGATCGCCTCATTGATCGAAAATATTCAAGCAGGGCGATCGGGTATTATCGAATATCGGTTTTTGCATGGCGATCGCACGATTCGATGGCTTGCCTCAAACTATGTTGCTGAATGGGATAAAGAACAAGATTGTTGGGTGGGCATAGAAATTATTACGGATATTACCCAACGTAAAGAAAGAGAGCAAAAAATTGCGGAACAAGCAGCCTTAATTGATATTGCTAGTGATGCCATTTTTGTAAAAGATTTAGACGATCGTATTTTATTTTGGAATAAAGGAGCTGAACGTTTATATGGTTGGGCAGAAGCCGAAGTTATAGGGCAGAAAACTCAAACCTTATTTAATCAACCGTGTACACTAACTGAGGCGATCCAAATCACTACCGATCAAGGCAGTTGGCTGGGAGAAATAGAGCAACTTACTAAAACAGGTAAGAATATAATCGTAGAAAGTCGTAAAACGCTGATAGAAAATAAATTTTACCAATCCCGCTGTATCCTTGTTGTTAATAGTGATATTAGTGAAAAAAAACAACTTGAAAAACAATTTTACCATGCCCAGCGATTAGAGAGCTTAGGGACGTTAGCAAGTGGAATTGCACATGATTTCAATAACATTTTAACCCCGATTTTGGGAGCGAGTCAACTACTTCCTCTCAAAATTACCAATATGAATGAACCGACAGAAAGACTGTTAAAACTCCTTTCGGGTAGTGCTAAACGTGGGGCTGACTTGGTAAAGCAAATTCTTCTTTTTAGTCGAACAAGTGATGGTGAATCGGCAATATTACAACTAGGCTATTTGCTCCTAGAAGTGATCGGTATTGCTCAACACACATTTCCCAAATCAATAACTATTTCGACTAAAATTCCCGCAAGGGAACTATGGACAATATCGGGTGATGCTACCCAGCTACACCAAGTATTTATGAATCTGATGATTAACGCTAGGGATGCCATGTCATCAGGAGGAACTTTGAGCATCTCTGCCGAAAATCGCCAATTGGATGAAGATAATGCCCTGCTGAATTTGGAAGCAAAAGTAGGCTGTTATGTGGCTGTGACGGTGGCTGATACAGGAATTGGTATTCCGCCAGAATTGTTAAACCGAATTTTTGACCCCTTTTTCACTACCAAGGAAGTTGGCAAAGGAACAGGGCTAGGATTATCAACAGTAATGGGGATTGTCAAAAATCATGGCGGTTTTATCAAGGTTTATAGCGAGTTGGGTAAGGGTACGGAATTTCAGGTTTTATTTCCAGCTATAGAGGGAGAAGTGAGCCTCACAACCGTAGAACAAGCAATGCCTAGAGGTAAGGGCGAGTTGATTTTAATTGTTGATGATGAAGCCTCTATTCGAGAGACAACACAGACTTTTATAGAAAACTATAACTACAGAACAATACTCGCTAGTGATGGGCTTGAAGCCCTCGCTCTCTATAGGGAACATCAACAGGAAATTAGTGTCGTTTTAATGGATATGATGATGCCAAACCTAGATGGTGTTTCCGCAATGCGCGCGTTGCAAGAAATTAATCCTGGGGTGAAGATAATTGCGACTAGCGGACTCCTTGCTAACAGAAAGCTGGCATTAGATGCTAATGTCAAAACATTTTTGTTAAAACCTTACACGATCGCACAGTTATTACAAATGTTAACGGAGATACTGCCGCGAGAGGAGAATAAAGCAAATCGCATCCCGCCCCGTACCACTCAAGAGTCTTCTTCACTGCCGAGGGTTGAATTGTCCAGAGATGCTTTAGCAATGATGCCCCCCGAATGGTTACAGCAAATGTATGATGCGGCGTGCTATTGTGATGGGGATCTCGTGCTGCAATTAATTGAACAAATACCTACTTCTCAAGTGGCGATCGCGAAGGCTCTCAAAGATTTAACGCTGAGTTTTAAAACGGATATCATTATGGAATTAACTGATTTATCTAAATTAGGAGTTACGAAAGATCCCTAGGAAGAGAAGGATATTAAAGTTGCTGAATAAAAAGTATGACGGGTAAAACAAGTTGGGCGATCGATTGACCATAATATCCCGGCCGGGGCGGGTTTTTGAGATTGTCAATTATTGGCAGATATGGTTGGTGAACCCGCCCCCTACCTGATTTCGGGTAATCGAGGGGACAGGATATTACGGGTAAAACAATTGGGACGATCGACCTTTGTTTCTCAATCAGTCGATCGCCCAGACTCAAATTCCCTCAATCATATCGTTTCCGGTTGCATTGGAATGATTAAACCGCAGAGAACGCAGAGAACGCAGAGTCAGAGAACAGAGAGATGAATACAGGACGATGAAGGGCGGATTTGATATCAAACAATTTTCTCGCTAGAAAGTTCCCCACTAGCAGGAGGCTCTACCGTATCCCCAAAGGCAATCCGCAGAAAAGGCGGAGCCAAAAAAGTCGTCAGAATCACCATGATAATAATCGAGACTTCTAACGGTTTATCCAAAACCCCACTCGCCGAACCGATGCCGGCAAACACTAACCCGACTTCGCCCCGAGGAATCATCCCCACTCCGATCGCCAATCGATTGATTCCAGGCTGACCAAACACCGCCCAGCCTGTCACCAACTTGCCCGCAATCGCCACCGCAATCAAAAATACGGCAATCAAAAGCCCCGCCCGATTATCCGGTACTGTTGGGTTCAAAACTCCCAAATCTGCGCGTGCCCCCACCGTTACAAAAAAGATGGGTACAAATAAATCGGCGATGGGTTTCACCAATTCATCCAACTCCTGGCGCGCATCGCTTTCATCCAAAACCAAGCCGGCAGCAAAGGCACCCAAAATCGCTTCGAGATGAATTGCATTGCCCAGAAAAGCCATGAAGTAGGCAAAAATAAATGCCGGAATGATAATATTGCCGCGAGTTTTGAGTTGACCCACCACCGCCGAGAAGGTTTTGTCGAAGATGCCCCCCAACAGAATCGAACCTAGCAGAAACGCAGTTGCACTGACAATCAAATAGATGACATTAACAACATCAATCTCACCGGTTTTGGCTAAACTGGCGACAACAGCCAGGACAATAATTCCTAGCACATCATCAATCACCGCCGCACCGACAATAATTTGACCTTCTTTAGAGCTCAGTTGTCCTAAATCAGACAACACTTTGGAGGTAATTCCGATGCTGGTTGCCGTCAAAGCAGCCCCTGCAAAAATCGCCGGAATCGCCGCCGTGTGGAAAATTATCATCAAGCCCGCAGTACCAGCGGCAAAGGGAACTGCCACACCTACGCAGGCGACAACGGTGGCTTGAATTCCCACTGCTTTCAGTTGTTTGAGATCCGACTCTAAGCCAATTTCAAACAGCAGAATAATCACGCCTAATTCTGCTAGCACTGCAATGACTTCACTCTGCGATTCAAAGACACTGGTGAGGGCGGCAGGAGACAGATGATTAATCGATTGCAGAACTGTCATAATCCCTGAGTTGGATGCTGACAGCCCGCTTCCGGGAAAAACGACTAGGTGTAAAGCAGATACGCCAACAATTACCCCTGCTACAAGTTCACCCAAAACCGGCGGAAAATCAAACTTTAGAGCCGCTTCCGCGCCTAATTTACTGGCGAGATAAATCACTACCAAAGTGAGCAAAACTCCGCTGAGGACGATCGGCGAATTTTCTGCCTCGACTGTTGCTAACAAAGGTATGGGGGCAACTAGAGAAGCCATCCCAGAACTTAAAGCTGTAATTGTATGGTTCAAAAACATGGGTACGATGATGTTCAGTTGACAGTTGACAGTTGACAGTTGACAGTTGACCGCACGGGTAGCGACCTCTACCTGGAAGGAAGAGGATTGGAGTAATGAATAGTCTTCTTTTAATTTCTCCCGCTTATGGGTTCCGGCTTTAAACCAATTCTTTCTGGTAAGAAAGACGTTGAAACCAGATAATCCCGGACGCAGACAAACTCAAGGGTTCCGGTTTGGTTAACGCGCGCAAAAGGATTCAGATAATCAAGCAAAGCTTGAAGAACCCAAATCTGGCGGTACATCCTGCCACCGCCCTTGTCCGACTGCTTGAATTGCTTCTTTTAGCAAGATATCGCCGGTATAAATTGCCCTACCGACGATCGCACTTTTGACACCAATTGGTTCCAAAGCCAGCAAACTCAACAAATCGGCGATCGAACTAACGCCGCCGGAAGCAATCACCGGAATCGAAATAGCGTTAGCAATTTCGCGCAAAGATTCCAAATTTGGCCCTTCCATAGTACCGTCACGGTGAATGTCGGTGTAAATAATTTCAGCCGCCCCTAACTCGGCCATTTTTTGCGCCAATTCTGTCGCTAAAACTTCCGAAGTTTCTAGCCAGCCTCTAGTAGCAACTTTACCATTTCTGGCGTCGATGCCGACCAGAATTCTGCCGGGAAATTCGGCGCACAATTCGCCGACTAATTGGGGTTGTTCGACGGCGACAGTGCCGAGAATGACCCGCCGGACGCCTAAATTGAGGATAGCAGCAACAGAAGTGCGATCGCGCATTCCCCCACCTACTTGACAGGGAACGTCTACTGATCGGACGATCGCTTCTATGGCTGCTTGGTTGACTGGATGACCTGCTTTAGCGCCGTCGAGGTCTACTAAATGCAGCATTGTCGCGCCTTCATTTACCCACTGTCTGGCGACTTCGACGGGGTTGTCGTTAAAAGTTTGAGACTTCGCGTAGTCTCCCTGATATAATCTGACGCATTTTCCATCCAATAAGTCGATCGCTGGAATTACATTCATAATTTTTCCTCAAATTGCTAATTATACCAGCTAAAAAAAAGAATGCAACTTTAGGCAATATCCCAACCCATACATAATCATTCATTCCGAATTCTAAAATTTAAAATTTAAAATCTAAAATGGTATTATCCATTACCATTTATTTTTGACATTCGCAACCGCTATTTAAATGAAACATAATCGCCGAAGAAAGCGTTGACCATAAAGGAGTATTGACATCGGCTTTTTGCAAAGCTTCTGCCGTCCAGTCATTGCAAGTTCTCAAAATAGAGTAACTGCCTTTTGCTTCATAAAAACTATCGCTGTTGTCGTAGCCGTAGCTAATTTTAATTTTATTACCTGCTGCGTCTAATAGGAATGAATTTTTAATAAAATTTACCAGCCTCAGATAATTTTTGCCGCTAATTTTAACACATTTGGTTTCTATACTTTGGGGGAGAACCCGATAACTTTGAACGTGTACGGTAGACGGAGTAGGGAGAAATAGCGCCTTGAAAGCTGTAACTGGGTTGATGATTGCTGAGGTGGAGGTTTCCAGCATAAAAGCTCTATCTCCCCAGCCAAAAGACAAATATTTATAATCAGAAGTCGCCTCCCGCCCTATTTCTGTTAGCGGTAAAAATTGATTCCAGTCAAAATATTCATTTTTAACTGGAACGATGATTTCGGTGTGAATGCCTTGGTTGGAAATGTATAGAGAGATTGTGCAATCTGCTTGCGAGTAATTTCCCCATTTTCTGGGAGTGAGATAGCCAATTGTTAGGAAAGCGCTTAAAAATAAGATGACAATTCCTAAGCGCTGTATGCTTTTTCTCATTTTAAGCGTGGGTTTCAAATGGGAGCATCTCATATTTGTAAAAACACTTCTTCTGGCTCCTTTCTTCTTCCTTCTGACTCTTTTCTCCTGACTCCTGACTCCTAACTCCTAACTCCAATTTTGGGCTTGGCTGCTTTCATTGAGATGCTCCCGTTTCAAATTCTGCCTTCGGAGGGCGGGCGCTGCATCTTCGTGGGAAAGAATTCTTGCAAGGCGAAATTGCGCTGTTCGGGGGTTTCCCTCGCCCAATTCGACAAACTTTCGTAGAAAAAGAACGACACGCCAGCGAAATCTCTTTTTCGCACTTCTTGCACTTGTTCTTGAATTTGTTTGAGGGGAACAGAATTATTTTTAAGACCAGTTAAAATGCCGATCGCAGTTGGAATGTTAAGTTTAGCCAATTTAACTTCTTCCCGTTCCAGTTCGGCACTAAAACGCTTGATATCGCTGCGATAAACCTGCAACACAATTTCGTCGATGTAGCCGCGTCTTTCCCAGGTAAACCAGTCCTGCAAGTGGGCGGGTAAAGCAAAGTGAAAAGGGTTGGGAGATAAGCTGACAATACATTTTTCTTTGCGGGATTTGATGGCGCGGGAAACTCTGCCCACGAAGTCGTTGATTTTGTCAGCGCGCCAGCGCACCCAGAAGGTTTCGCGGGGGTCGTCGGAGGGAGGACTTTTGATTTGTTCCTGATACATTGACACTGTTAATGGCTCGTAACCAAATTCTACTGGCAAGCCAAAATGGTCGTCAAATTGAATGCCATCTATATCATAATTATCGACAACTTCTAGGATTAAATCTAAGATAAATTGCTGCACTTGGGGATGAAAGGGATTCAGCCAAACTCGATCGTGTTTGCCTTCTTTCCAAATAGTTGAACCATCGCGCCGCTGCGCCAGCCATTCGGGGTGAAGTGTGGCTAATTCCGATTCGGCGGGAGCCATGAAACCAAACTCAAACCAGGGGATTACTGCTATACCTTTTTGGCGGGATTGTGCTATAATTTCTTTGAGGATGTCTCGGTCTTTCAATCCGGGCGATGGGTCGATCGACTGTCCGAATACTCGTTCGGCTGCAGCACTCGGATAAAGCGTATAGCCTCCTTGCCAAACCGTGGGATAGATGGTATTAAAATTAAGTTTGTCCAGTCGATTTACAGCGTCAATGATGTTGTTGCGGGAGAAGATAACGTCGCTGTCAATGTTCGTCAGCCAGACGCCTCGCAATTCGGTTGTTGGGGTTTTGGGCGGGGTTTGAGCCAAGAGACGCGGGGATAATATGGCGGAGGAGGTAAGGGCGATCGCAAAAACAAGAGTTAAGACCAAACCTCGCCGCCATCCGTACAATCTAAACATTCAACCTTCCTTGCTTTGTTTGTGCTGCCCCCAGAAGAGATGATGAGGACAATAAAAGATCATATCAAACAAAGCTGAATTTACCCATTTCAAGAAAGCTATGAATCCTCAACCATTATCTTTCATTCCCAAAATTTTCTTAAATATCCAATCCATCAACCCCGGAAACAAACGATAACTAGCCTGCGACACATTTGCCGAACCAACCATTATCTCAGAGTGCGGGTGTTTAACCGCCTGCCAAATAGCTTTTGCTACATCTTCAGGATTTTCTAACAGCGGACTCTCGATCGCCTTTTTTACTAAATCCTGTCGCTGCTGCACTTCTTCCCCGTCTTTCCCTAAAAAGATAGCTCTTTCCATCAAGTCAGTCTTGATAAAATTCGGATGCACGCCGCAAACTCGAATCCCTTTATCCGATAATTCCGCGTGCAATCCTTCCGTCAATCCAGTAATAGCATATTTGCTAGTAGTGTAAGGAACTTGATAAGCGATCGGGATCTTGCCGCCGATCGAACCCACATTGACAATTGTACCGCTGCCCCGATCCAAAAAATGCGGCAGCAGCGCGTGAATTGTGTGGATGTATCCCCACAAAGTGGATAAATCCCTCTTTCTGCGGGTAGGGTACGATCGCGCCCTCTCTCTATCTTCAGGAATAAAAAAATGTTAATTGCTTTGGCAAGCGACAATACAGGATTTACGCAACAATCTTGTGCATTTGTAGGTATCCAATCGGTGCGTATCCAATTGGCGATTGTTGAAATCTCGTGAAGCGGAGGGTTCATTCTTCAACCCAACCTACTTCTGTCAGAAACTATAAAGTAGATGAAAATAAATATCATCCAAAATTCAACTCATCCAAGTGCCGAGCGACGAGAAAAATATTTCAATAATCTACTTTTTAGAATTAGCTTCTTAGTATTTACTTATTGAATAAACCGATTTAGTTCTTGTACCAGGAGATGTACTGTTGTAGATGGATTGTCAGTTGCTGGGACAGGAGGAGCGTACTCTGTGAGAAGCTTTTTGGCATTCCTAATAGCAGTAGGCTGTTTATCAAGTAGCTCATTATAAATAGTTTTACTATTTTTTTCGTATTTTTTACCGAGCAATAAAGACAACTTGCGAATATAGTCCTTGCGAGGAATTCCAGTATTGAGATACTCAAAATGCAAGATATACCACAACTCAAAAGCTTCATTAGAATAAGCTACACTAAATCCCTGAGACCTAGCACTTGATATGGCATTGTTGAAATTTTCTAATGGGAAGGAATCTCGATCGAAAACACACCAAATTTGATCGTAATCATCACCGTCTTTATTTTTTAAGTCTGTAGCACTTCTAACTAATCTGCTGGGATCTTCTCCGAAGCCATGCACGTCCACTTCAACAACATTCTTAGGAACACGGAAGCTTCTGAAGTAGTTAGGTTCAGTTTTCGATCCTTCACAGACAATTAAAAACCTCTGTTTAACCTCTCTCGTGTCTACTTTTCTGGGTGAATATCCGCGAGAGTTTATTTTTCTTTTAGCCATTAGAGTTAATCAGATGTTTGAGATTTCCAAGATATGGGATTGCTCCATATCTACCTTTGATATAGTCACTTTCAAAGGTAGCGTCATTACGTATCTTATACTCTGCTAAGGAGTATAAGTCTGTGGCACCATATCTGTTTTTTTCTGTGAACCAAATCTGATCTCTGCGAAAAATCTTATTGCTAAGTAGATTGGTATCATGTGTTATGAAGATTAACTGAGCATTATTTGAGTTGGTTTCTTGAGAATTAAACATTTCAACAATTGCAAGACTGATTAGAGGATGAAGGCTTGCGTCAAATTCATCAATAATAAGAACTTCTCCTTTCTTGAGGGCATTTATTAGTGGGCCAGCCAAAGCAAAAACTTTTTGTGTACCTTGAGATTCATGACTTCCTAAATCAAATTTCTCAAGAGATTTGTAATTTCCTTCACGATCGAATTTTCGATGTTCAGTTCCTATTGAAGTTGCTTTTACTCCTGCTTTAACAATCATTTTTTTTAGTTCATCGGGAATTTCATCAGGCAGAGAATCAACTGGGAAATCTTCCTGATCGACTTGAATTTCACTGATTCCCAAATCTAAATTCTTGATTAAGTTAACAATGTCAGATCGGTTCTCATTGTTCGTGAAACATTTAACTGTGTAATCCAGATACAATCGAGCGTCTAAACCAGATATGATGTTCAGATTGTCAGTCAACCACTCCAAAATTCTCTCTGCTAGTTCAACATTAAATTGAGCAGAAACAGAAAGAAAGAGCGCATTACTTCTAGTTCTTTGCTGAATACCATCAGCATCATAATTTTTGGATGGTCTAATAGTGTCAAAATCACGCTCAAATAACTTTGTCTCCCTTACCTTAGGGACGTAGAATAGCCATTCCGATGTAACTCTTTCTCGTGTTGCCTCAAATCCATATCTGTATTTTCTGCCATCCATCAGAAAAACTAGCTCAAAGTACGATGGCTTTCCTTCAGTTTCTGTATTGAGCCTAAAAGGTTCTACACCTATTTCATCTGTACTCTGAGTTTCCTTAGATGAATTAATCATAAACTGTTTCATAAAGCTTAAGGCTCTAGCAAGATT
This sequence comes from Microcoleus sp. D2_18a_D3, assembly GCF_036702455.1. Classification (NCBI taxonomy): domain Bacteria; kingdom Bacillati; phylum Cyanobacteriota; class Cyanophyceae; order Oscillatoriales; family Microcoleaceae; genus Microcoleus; species Microcoleus sp. D2_18a_D3. Next base: position 59,210 of record NZ_JAUBTK010000028.1, on the reverse strand, counting down.
GCTTTTTCCACTAGCATTTGCTCCATATATTGCAGCACTCTTAAGCAGTCTCAAGTCTTTGTCTGCAGCAAAAACATTGTTTTCATCAAGATTTTTGTCTTTTGCCACAAGATTAGCTGCCACCATACTGAAGGTGACTGGCTCTTTAAAGGATCTGTAATTACCGACACTAAATTCTATAAGCATGGCTCATCTCTCAAGCTTAGATCGGGCATTTGTGAAAAAATCACGCATTTCTACCTCAAGGGTAGCAGTAATTAGCCTAAGATGTTAGGATATAAAAATGTTTTATATAGTGCATAAGTGCTACTTATTAAAAAAATGGCAAGATTGTGCCTGCATTGATGGCTACTACCCCCTGGAAAACTGCCCGTGGCAATTCGCTACCTCGAACAGTTGCAGTTGCGGGGGAAAGCAGCCAGCAACAGCGGACAGCCGAAATTCACTAATGGAGATGCAAAAATTGTTTATTGTTGCTCATCGATCGGCTACATTGTTCATTCCTGAAAGTGAATCGGCACTCGCCCCAAGACAAGCAGTTTTAAAGTTGGCGATCGGGTTTTAAGAGTAACCTTGCAGTTTCATCACTTGGCGGTAATGGGCTTCAATCTCGCTCACCGTTTGCGATTGACGCTTGCTAGTCCACTCGCTGCGATCGAATAATTCCCGCCTCAAAGCATCAACATCGATCGTTTTCACCTTACCTTCGGCTACAATTTGCTTGCCGTTTACCCAAACGCCGTCTACCGCATTAGTCGGGCGTCCCAATATTAGCAAGCCGATCGGATCGGTGCGCGGCAGCAATGATAAACTGGTTAAATCATACAGCACAAAATCTGCTTTTTTACCGACTGTCAGCGAACCCATTTCATCGGCGAGATTCAAGCCTTTTGCTCCTCCCATCGAGGCCATTTCTACAGACTGGCGCGGTGTAATCCATTGGCGGTAATCCAAATCCGTGATATTGTGCAAAATCGAACCAATTTTAATCGCTTCCAGCAAATCTTGAGAGTCATTGCTAGCAGCCCCGTCGCAGCCAAAAGATACGTTCACTCCCGCTTGACGATATTTCAAAATTGGTGCAATCCCGCTTCCCAGGCGCAAGTTACTGAGGGGATTGTGTACGACTGTCGCTCCAGTTTCTGCCATAATCGCAATATCGGAATCGTCCAGCCAAACGCAGTGCGCTAAGGAAGTTCGCGGACTCAAATAACCAATTCTTTGCAGGTGTTCGACAGCGCTACAGCCGTATTTTTCGTGAGCTAACTGTTTTTGCGCGGGGGTTTCCAAGAGGTGGGCGTGTCGGCAAAGATTGTAGTGATCGCTCAATTCGATGCAGCCTTCAAACAAAGCATCAGAACACAGTTGAATTCCCGTCGGCGCTAACAACATATTAACACCTTTTTCGGGATTGTGAAACTGTTTTATGGCTGTTTCCATTAATTCCAAAGTGGTCTTTGTAGAGCGAATGTAAGCCGCGTGTTCCATGCCGCTATCGCCCGCAGGCATCCCCGCTGTCAGGGATTCATCTTGAATTAATGGCCCGATAAAAGCGCGGATGCCGATTTCTTGATAAGCGCGAACTGCGGCGGCGATTGTCTCTAATTCTTGCCCCGGAATCAAAACTAAATGATCGACTACGCTTGTACCGCCCGACAGCAATGTTTCTACCGCAGTTCCCAAGGCACTCAAATAAACTTGTTCGGGATCGAGAGGTGTAAAATCGTATAATTCGGCAATCCACAACTCCAGCGGCAGAGGGGGAATAATGCCCCGTTGCCACATTTCTGAGGAGTGAGTGTGCGCGTTGACAAAACCGGGCAGCAGCAGCTTATTTTTGCCGTCAATAACTGTTCCACTCCCCCTATCCCCTCCTTGGTAAGCGGGGGAATTAAAAGATGGGTTATTGGGCGCGATCGCACTTATGCAATTATCCACCACTTGCACATCTGCGGTTTCATAAGCGCTATCAACCGGAATTAAAGCATTTTGAATTGTAAAGCTCATAGATTTACCCTTTTTGTAAACTTATATTAATTTTTATTTGATGATTCCCAGGCGCTAACATTTGCGATCGCCCAAGGATAATAAAGTTAATAAATTCTAAATTTAATCAAAAAGTTACCCCAGATACTTAATTATAACAAAGATTTAAGATATGACAAGTTAGTAACAATCAAATAGTTATAAGATTGAAATTGTTTTTGACTCACAATCTATATGAATCCTGATTTTCTCCGCACCTTGGGCGTACCGCCGAATGCTTGGAAAGTTGATGCCAAAATTGCCGATATCACCCGATCGCCGATCGCGCCTCAACCTGTTACCCTGGAAACAGAAACTAAAACCCTGCGTTTGGACTTAGCAAAAGCAGCAATGTTGGTGATAGATATGCAAAACGATTTCTGTCATCCCGACGGTTGGCTAGCACATATCGGCGTAGATGTAACGCCCGCAAGAACTCCAATTAATCCTTTAAAAAATTTGCTCCCAAAATTGCGATCGCACGCAGTACCAATTATTTGGATCAACTGGGGAAACCGCCCCGATTTGCTCAATATTAGTGCAGCTTCCCGTCACGTTTACAATCCTACAGGCGACGGCGTAGGTTTGGGAGATCCCCTGCCAAAAAACAACGCACCTGTACTGATGGCAGGGAGTTGGGCGGCTGCAGTTGTCGATGAATTAAAACCCAAATCGGAGGATATTTGCGTTGATAAATATCGGATGAGCGGCTTTTGGGATACTCCTTTAGATAGTATCTTGCGGAACCTCGGCAGAACTACACTTTTCTTCGGAGGAGTAAACGCCGATCAGTGCGTCATGGCTACCCTGCAAGATGCTAATTTCCTCGGTTACGACTGTATTTTAGTCAAAGATTGTACAGCTACGACATCTCCCGAGTATTGCTGGCAAGCTACTCTTTATAACGTTAAACAATGTTTTGGCTTTTTGTCGGATTCTCAGGCTATGTTAGAAGCAATTAAATAGCAGTCATCAGGGGAGTATCCCTCTGGAGTATAAAAAGCGTTTTTTAGGAGTGCGAGAGTCCCGCACAGCAAAGCCTATATCTCGCTTCCTGCTCTGACAGCGAACTCTCCTGTGAAATTAATAAACTTTGGAGGTTGAGCGGCGGACTAATGACTCTGGATTCTCATTAATGACAACAGAAACATAACCACTGACAACTAACAATAAAAAAATGACAAACCAGTGCGTGATTCCTGTTATAAAGTCTCCGAAAGACTACCAAGCATTTCGCATCAGTCCGGGCGATACTAATAGATTAGCTATCGTCTTCGATCCGGTAATAGCTAATGTTTCATTAACAGTTTGCGTAGAGATTTTCGATGTGGGGGGCAAAACTCCTCCCAACCGCCATCAATTCGCAGTAGAAATGTTTTTTGTACTCAAAGGAAGAGGGCAAGCAACCTGCGACGGCAAAACAGTTAGTATTCAACCTGGAGATAGTTTGTTAGTGCCTCCAACAGGCACTCACGTAATTGAAAATACGGGCAGTGAACGTTTGTACACTTTGTGCATCATGGTGCCGAATGAGGATTTTGTGGAACTAATTCGCAGCGGTACACCAGTCGAACTCGATGAGGAAGATATGAGAGTTCTCGGCCGATCGGATGTACTCGTATCGTGCTAGGTTTTTAGTAAGGACTTGAGTGCTTAGATGAAAAACTATCTCATCAGGTTTGTAGTAAGGACTTCTGTCCTTATAGAAAAAACTAAAGCCCTTACTACGAACTTTTTTAGTTGAGGTTTTTTAGGATTTATGCTGAAACTTCGTCCGAAAGAAACAGCGTCAATGCTAACTAAAGATGGGGTTCGTTTAGATGCTGACATCTACCGCCCCGATGCGGAGGGCGAATTTCCAGTATTGTTAATGCGGCAACCTTACGGGAGGGCGATCGCCTCTACAGTAGTATATTCCCATCCCGCATGGTACGCCAAACACGGCTACATCGTTGTCATCCAAGACGTGCGGGGACGCGGCACTTCCGAAGGCGAATTTAACCCTTTTGTTAGCGAAACACAAGACGGCTTTGATAGCGTCAATTGGGCAGCTAATTTGCCGGGAAGTAACGGCAAAGTCGGAATGTACGGTTTTTCCTACCAAGGCATGACTCAACTCTACACTGCGGCCGCTAAACCGAGCGCTTTAATCACAATTTGTCCGGCAATGGTAGGGTGCAATTTATACACAGATTGGGCCTATGAAGGCGGCGCGTTTTGTCTGCAATCAAATCTCGGCTGGGCAATTCAGCTAGCCGCAGAAACCGCTCGCTTAAAAGCCGATATTTCTGCCTATCAAGCCTTTTATGCAGCTTCGAGGAATCTCCCGCTATACGATAGCGTGCCGGCGCGTCCTGAGATTATTAAAAATTTCGCACCCGACTCATATTATCACGATTGGTTGGATAATTATCGACCGAGCGAGTATTGGGAAAAGTTATCGCCAAACATCAAAGATTTAGATTTGCCAATGCTGCACATTGGCGGTTGGTTTGATACTTATTTGCGGGGAACAATCCATCTTTACAAGGAAATGGCCAGCCGGAGTTCCTGTCCGCAGCATTTGATAATTGGCCCTTGGGCGCATTTACCTTGGGGGCGAAAAGTTGGAGAGTTGGATTATGGTTTTGCAGCTTCAAATCCTGTGGATGAGTTGCAAATTCGCTGGTTCGATCGCTTCCTCAAAGGAGTTGATACAGGAATATTAAACGAGCGACAGATTTCGCTATTTGAGATGGGGAGGAATGATTGGCGGAAATTTGATAAATGGCCTAATAATAATCATAAATCTTATTTTTTAGCAAGTAATGGACTTGCCGCGATGAGAGAAGATGCGGGTATTTTAACAGATTGTTGCCCGGATGTTTGCACTGATGATATATTCGTGCATGACCCTTGGCGGCCGGTGCCATCCTTGGGAGGTCACGCTGCATTTCCTGCTGGTGCGATCGAGCGATCGACTATTGACTGCCGCACCGATGTGTTAACATACACTTCGGCACCGTTAACAGCAGATTTGCACTTAGCTGGAGATATAATTCTCAAAGTATTTTGTACAGCAGAGGCGCCGAGTTTTGATTTGTGTGCCATACTTTCTGAGATAAAAGATAGTGGCAGTGTCTACAATTTTACTCAAGGTTACGTGCGGGTAAATTCATGTGAAACACCTGTAAGAATTGTGCTGCAAGCAACTTGTATGCAAATTGCCAAAGGTAATGCGCTGCGTCTGAGTTTGAGTGCGGCTTGTTTTCCCGCTTACGGCGTGAATCCGGGAACGGGTGCGCCGGACGGTGAAGCGCGGGCGATCGATGCTAAAATTATCACGCTGACAGTAAGTTGTGGCGGAAATTGTCCGTCTCAAATTTTGCTGCCAATTGTCAATTAAACCTAGAATTTATTCAATTATGAGCATTATTTTTCACATCACCCGCAGCCAACAGTGGGAAGAAGCAAAACAAGTTCAATCCTATCGCGGCGATACGCTAGATACAGAAGGATTTATCCACTGTTCGACTCTGACACAAGTTCTTAGATCGGCTAATAAATTTTTTGTGGGACAAACAGGATTGCTGCTGCTTTGGATTGACTCGGAAAAAGTGCAAGCTGAACTTAAGTATGAATTGGCTGCGGGTGAGAATTACCCGCACATTTACGGGCCGCTGAATGTTGATGCTGTGTTGAAAGTTGTTGAGTTTGAACCGGGTGCAGATGGCAAGTTTGAATTGCCGGAAGAACTAACAGCAAGTATCAATGAACAGGCTTAGTACGCTGTGAAGATAGTTCAAGAAGTATCACTTATTAGTCGCGGTAACTTTGAGGAGTCACAAGAATGGGGAGTTATTAAAAATGAAATACGGATTGCTATTGATGCGATCGCCTGGCCTGTAGGTGCATCAAACTTTACGATCAATCCAACCAGGCACGGCAACGGTGTCAAACCTATCAAAAATGCTTGTATGGCTGCTCTTCATGACAATTTTGGATGGCAGCTTGAAACTAAAATCAGATTTGCAACTAGAGCGCCTGGACGAGTAGATGCTACCAAAATCTTAGACAATCATTTATTTGCCTTTGAATGGGAAACAGGAAATATCTCATCAAGTCACCGTGCTGTTAATAAGCTGGTTCTCGGTATTTTACGAGGGATTTTTTTGGGGACGGCATTAGTTCTGCCCAGCCGCAAACTGTACCCTTATTTGACTGATAGAATTGGCAATTATGAGGAACTAGAGCCTTACTTTGATGTCTGGCGTGCTGTTAACATACAAGAAGGTTTTTTAGCCATATTTGTTATTGAACATGATGCCCTGGATAGCAGCGTACCTACAATTACTAAAGGCACAGATGGTCGCGCTTTAATATAAAATGTTAGTTGTCAAGAAAACAACTCTAGTTGGATTGACTCGTTTTGTTTAACTTTATTTTTTGTCTTTCCCCTGGCTGATTCCCAGTTTTCAACTTTTCCATTGGCCAAGTCTTGTAACCGCTTCACTGCTGGTTCAATATCGCCGATTTCTGTACCCAGCCAATACCTACCCAACTTCTCTGCTGCATAAAATGTAGTGCCCGAACCTCCAAAAGGATCGATTACAACTTGTCCCGGATTCGATGCCATAGCAATGATACGTTCCAGCATGATAGGAGCTAATTCGTTGGCTCCCCTTTTCTTGTGCTGTCGGTGTCTTACTGGCGGAATATCTGTCCACATTTCCTCAATTAAAGTCCACAGATTTTCTTCTCGAATATCTTCAGAAGCATTTTCCCAGACATCTTCGGGAGCATCCCAAACATCCATTAAGTTAATACCTTGAGGATTTAATTTTTTGCGGTGTCCGCCGTAATCTTTAATCTCTCCTCCGCAATGCCGGCAGACTTGAATCGGCGTATAAACTTTATTGAAAACTGCTGGTTCGCCTTTTGTGTAGTAAAGCAATCCGTAGTGTGCGGGAGACATTTTCTTGCCGCGAGGAAAGGCTTTAGGCATTCTACAAGCTATCCAGTGACGAAAGTTCATTCCCTCTTGGTTTAAATATGCACCGTACTCAATGCACCATTTAGGTAAGTTAAAAATAAATAGACTTCCGCCCGGTTTAAGCACTCGAATACTTTCTTTAAGCCACTGTTTTGACCAAGCAAGATAATCGCTGGTATTCAGCATATCGCTCGTACCGTTACCGTAATCTTTGCCGAGATTAAATGGCGGATCAGCAAAGACAATATCTGCACAGGAATCTGGAATTGCACCTAAAAACTTGAGACAGTCTTCTTGGTAGAGAATGCCGTATTTGCTTTGATAAACCTCTCGCAATCCCCGTTCGGCGGAAATCACAGGTGATATCAGACTCAAAGGTTGCATTTAATAATTTTTATTTGACAAGCATCACTTCAATAATAGTAATTGTAGCGACGATTGTCAAGAAAATATTTGAGCGATCGCACTGTTGCCACAGTTGCAAAATATCAATGAACATCAACCAACTCTGCCGCCAATTTCAGCGCATCTTCGCGAGTCGCAATTCTCCCCTCCACCCGCGCTAATTGAATCTCCATTAACACTTGACCGATGCGCGGACTTCTGGGCAATTTCAAATATTCCATTAAATCATTGCCGCTAACTAATTGTGTGGGATGAGCAATAATATCATCAGCATCCAGATAGCGATTAATTAAGAGTGAAATTTCATCAATCGCAACTCCCGCCGCCACGGCCAAAACAGCTAAAACTGGAAATGCTATTCCCACATCCCGAAACAAAAAATACTGTTCTCGCAAAGACATTTCCGCGATTGGTTTTGCTTGCAAATTGGGCAAGTATTTCAAAAGCCCGATCGCACTTTTAATCTCCGCATTGCTGTACTTCAACCGCAGCAACTGGGCTTCAGCCATTGTCGGGTCGGAATCTGCCAAAATAGCCAACTTCGCGACAGCCAACAAAGGCGTTTTAATTGTATCTCGAATCTGATGCCCGAATTCCTTCCCTAATTGCGGGTAAATTGCAGCTAATTTGTCAGCAGATGCGTCAATTTTTGTCAAAATATCAAAACGGTCGATCGCACTTTCAAACCAAATCGAAAACAAACCGTCTTCGCAACCGCGACAAATCCAAGGAACACCGTTAGGATTGCTCAACAAATAACCCAATTCCGTCCGCACCCTTTCCACCGCTACCCGACTCAACAGCGGCGCTAATTCCCGAATGGCTGATTGAGTTTCAGGTTCGATCGCAAAACCTAACTGCGCCGCTTGGCGGTAAGCTCTTAATAACCTCAGCGGATCGTCCTCCAAATTTGACCGCGAAATCATCCGCAGCACACCCAACCGCAAATCAGTTTGACCGTCCAAAGGATCGATGATTTCTCTTGTAAAAGGATTGTAGGCGATCGCATTTATCCGAAAATCCCGGCGCAGCAAATCCCCCTCCAGACTCCCCCCTTCCGCCTGCGCCAAATCCACCGTACCGCCCGCAAACACCACCCGCGCAATTTGGCGTTCCGCATCCAACAAGACAAATCCACCTTTTGTGCGATCGGCAATTTTTCGAGCAGTCTTCACCGCCCGTGTTAGCATGACAAAATCCAAATCAAAATAGTGCGATCGGCGGCCCAGCAACGCATCCCGTACCGCACCCCCCACCAGATAAGCAGGCGGTGTCAGCAGTTTCAAATCAAACGGCCAAGTATTAGGAGATAATGAAGAGGGCAAATTAATCGGCATTGCAACAAAAATCTACTTTCCTTACAAACAATAAAACTCTTGCTACGCTAGATTAACAGAAAGCTCAAATTTCACCAATCTTTTTGAAATGCACAGAGGATATCAAGAATGTGTATTTGTATTAACTGCCACTATGTAGACCGCTGCTTCACCTACCACGCCGTAGAAGAACAGCACGAACAGCTTCACCTCACCGAAACACCCGATTTCGACCCCGTAGAACCCACCATCAACGTCAACATCCGTCCCCGCCAAGACGAAATTGAAATGGAATGGGATGTAGTCGGGTGTCAGAGTTTCAAGCAAGAGACCGGCAAATGGGCAAAATTGCGGCCAGGCGAACTCGTCCCGACTTAAGGAAGAAGGAAGAGAGAAGAAGGAAGAAGGAAGAAGGAAGAAGGAAGAGGGAAGAAGGAAGAAGGAAGAACGAAAAAAATAAAACACTCTCATTTTCTTGTTTCTTCTTTTTACCCAATTTTCTATTTTCCATTTCCAATATTCAATTCCCCATTTTCAATTCCCGATGCCCGATGCCCGATGCCCGATGCCCAATTCCCCATTCCCCATTCCCAATTAAAAATCTAAAATCTAAAATCTAAAATCTAAAATCCAATGTGCTATTGCTTAAACCCAACTTGCCAGAATCCGCACAACCCAGGGGATGCAGAATTGTGCCAAAGTTGCGGCTCAAAATTGTTGTTGACTATTGACCCAGAAACGCCATCAGCATCTCGCTACCGAACCATAAAGCCGATCGGGCAAGGAGGCTTTGGCCGAACCTTTCTAGCAGTTGATGAAACCAAACCCCTGATTTTTTCGCAGTGCGTAATCAAGCAATTTTTCCCGCAAAATACCGCAGCCGAAAAAGCCGCTCAACTATTTCACCAAGAAGCAGCCCAGCTAGAAACCTTGGGAAAACATCCCCAGATTCCAGAATTAATCGCGCATTTTGAACAAGACGGGAGACAGTATTTAGTACAAGAATTTATAGACGGCAAAAACCTAGCCAGAGAATTAGAACAAAAAGGAGCATTCACCGAAACTCAAATTCGGCAAATTCTCAACGATTTATTGCCAGTGCTCCACTTCGTCCACAAATCCAAAGTCATTCACCGCGATATCAAACCAGAAAATATCATTCGCCGTCGGCTATCTCCAGCCCCTTTACCCGCTTTAGAAAGTTCCTATCAACCCTCTCCTTTCCAAAAAGATATTGTTTTAGTAGACTTTGGTGCAGCTAAGAAAGTAACAGCAAACGGCTTGCAGCCAACTGGTACAATCATCGGCAGTGCTGCTTATACAGCCCCAGAACAATTGATGGGTAAAGCAGTTTTTGCCAGCGATATCTACAGTTTGGGCGTTACCTGCATTCACTTGCTGACAGAAATTCCTCCCTTCGATTTGTTCGACAGTACAGAGGATTCTTGGGCTTGGCGAAATTATTTGAAGACTGCTGTTAGCGACGATTTCGGCCGTATCCTCGACACCATGCTTCAAAGTGCCACCAATCGGCGCTACAGTTCAGCATCAGCAGTCATCCGGCACTTGAACCCCAAACCAGTCTATTTAGATGCACAGCCGGTGCTAGACGCGCCGGAAACGCCCGCAGAACGGGTGCTTACACCTGCGCCCGGTGTGTCGCTTTTCACTCGCCAAGAGCAAGCCGAAATTCAGCAAGCTTTGCAAGAGGATCTCGCCCCGTACAATGTTACAATCCAAGTCAGTCAAGCCAAGCAACAGCTCAATATCGTCATCAACAGAACCGAAGACAACCCCGTTTACTATCCGCACTTATCTCAAATAATTGCCACCAGACTCACCGATTTGCAGTTAAATAAAGTCGCAGCCGTGAAGCTGTTGGGAAGAGTCAACAATTCTCGTCGCCCGGAGTGGAAGCAAGTATTGCAAATCGATCCCAAGATTAAATTGAGAAACAAACTCGTGCGGCTGCAACACAATCAATTACTCAAGAAAATCGCCCCTGTTGCTACCCAAGAATTTTGGCTGCCGAAGTTAAAAACTCAGGATTTTTGGATAGATGCGCTAATGTTTGCCTTAGTTTGGTTTATCTTTGGCTCTCAAATAGTCATTTTTAATTCTTGGTTCGCGTTAATAGTTGCGTCGGGTTTTATGACGGTGAAGCATCAAGTTTCCCAACACAAAGAATTTGCCAATAAAAATTTATTTGCAAGTTTAGTAGTGCTGTTTTTGATGACTGGGGGCATGGGTAATTCCAGGATTTTAAATACGGGAATATTTGGCATTCTTTTGGGTTGCTTAGTTGTGGCTTTGCCCCTGTTTTTTGTTAAGGAAAATTATCAGTAATCGTGAATAGCAATCCCCAAGACGGAACATTAGTTAAAAAATACGGCTTAGCCCTGCACACAGCTAGTCGCGAACTCGGTTTAGCCATCAGCAATTTTGCCGGGGATTCTCGCTGCCAAACTTGGAATTTGGATCGCGATTTAGCAACTCATTTGCATCAGTATTTAGTCGAGTTTATTGGGCCGCAAACTTGGGCGGATTTGGCTTTTATTGCGGTGGCGAAGGGGCCCGGAGGTTTCACGGGGACTCGGATGGGTATGGTGACGGCGCGCACTTTGGCCCAACAGTTGGATATTCCAGTTTTTGCAATTTCAACTTTGGCGGCTGTGGCTTGCAGCAGCAGTAAAAAATCTATCTCAAATCAGGATATGGCGCTGCAAATGCCTGCACAGCGCGGACAATTGTTTGGGGCGGTTTATTCAGTTAACAGTAATTCTGGTGTAACTGAGTTGTTTACCGATACGGTGATGACTCCTGAATCTTGGCAGGAAAAGTTGGATTATTGGGGGAATTCTTATCAGTTAATAGAAGTTGGTAGCGAGTTGGGTTGGTCGGTTTCTAGTGTGTTGGAATTGGCTTATTTGGAGTGGCAAATGGGAAGTCGTCCTGATTGGTCGGATGCTTTGCCTTTTTACGGGCAACATCCGGTTAAGGGACACTGAATATTGGGAATAGGGAATTGGGAATAGGGCATTGGGCATTATTTCCTTTCATTTAAATCAACTTGTAGAGTGCGTTTTTTTTCCGACCATGCCCGATGCCCGATGCCCGTAAATGATTTATAAGCAATGGAGCAGACTTGATATCGTTGTTTATTTAAGGGCTATACAAACTTCGAGGCAAAAAGTTAATGTTAGCGGGTCTGGGTTTTCGGTTCGCAATCGATCGATCTCAGCTCGATCGCAGCCGCGAGATTCCATAAAATCGAGCATCCAGTTCGTTATTGTAGCGAGATCGATGTATTTTGCTCCGAGACAAACAGGGCAAATTTCTGGGCTGAGGGTACCGGTGCCGCCGCATTCGGGGCAATCCCAGTGGCTTGTTACGGGATCGGAGGTAGTTAGGATGTTGTTCATCAAAAAAGTGGGTGGAAACCCCGTCCTTCGCTCGACGGCTTTACAAAAATATACAGCATCCAATCAACCATGTCACAAGAGACGTGTTAGAATGTGACCTTATGGAAAAAGCCTATCGCTACCGTTTTTACCCCACCGCCGAGCAAGAAAACCTCTTTCGACGGACAATGGGCTGCACCCGGTTAGTGTACAACAAGGCTTTGGCTTACCGCACCGAATCTTGGTACGAACGCCAAGAAAGAGTTGGCTACGGCGAAACTTCCTCTATGCTAACGAACTGGAAGAAAGAGGAAGAACTTGACTTTTTGAATGAAGTTAGCTGCGTACCTCTTCAGCAAGGACTGCGCCACCTCCAAACAGCGTTCACCAATTTCTTTGCAGGACGAGCCAAATATCCTAATTTCAAGAAAAAGCATAACGGCGGCAGTGCTGAATTCACCAAGTCTGCTTTCCGGTGGAAAAACAGACAGGTATTCTTGGCCAAATGCAATGAGCCATTACCTATCCGCTGGAGCAAACAAATTCCTCAAGGGTGCATCCCGTCTACTATTACAGTAAAGCTAACACCCGCTGGACTTTGGTTTGTCTCCATACTGGTAGACGACTACACAATCAAACCGCTTCCCAAAACAGATAAAACTATTGGATTGGATGTGGGAATTACCAGTTTGATTGCTACTAGCGACGGCGATAAAATAGCCAATCCCAAACCTTTCAAGAAACTTCGCAAGAAGTTAAAAAAGAAGCAAAAAGCGTTAGCTCGCAAACAAAAGGGAAGCAACAATCGGGAGAAAGCCCGCAGACAAGTGGCAAAAGTCCACGCACAGATAGTCGATGTGCGTAAAGATTTCTTGCACAAGCTAACGACTCAACTCGTTCGTGAAAACCAAACGATTGTAGTTGAGGATTTGGCTATCAAGCTTATGGTGAAAAACCATAAGTTAGCTCTTGCTATTAGTGACGCTAGTTGGAGTGAATTGATTCGCCAACTAAGCTACAAGTGCGATTGGTACGGGCGCGATTTAATAAAAATAGACCGCTGGTTTCCTAGCTCTAAGCGCTGTGGAAACTGCGGTCACATTGTTGAGAAATTGCCTTTGAATATTCGCGAGTGGGAATGCCCTAAGTGCGGGACAAACCACGATCGCGACATCAATGCGGCAAAGAACATTTTGGCGGCTGGGCTAGCCGTTTCAGTCTGTGGAGCAACCGTAAGACCTGAAGAGAGTAAGTCTCGAAAGGCCGGTGCTATGAAGCAGAAACCCAATTAGTGATGATTGGGAATCCCCGTCCGCGACGGTCGGGGTGGATGTCAAGCTGGGAAAAAGTACCTGAAGCCTAGCTATCCCGCAGGAAATCGCACTACTCGTTTACTTTAGCAAAAATGCCGATCGCCCTTACTTCTTCCTGTCTTTACACTAAGCGAGCTAGTGATTAAGATTGACAAAAATACAAAAGGGGTGGCTATGTTCGATCGCACTCAATGGTTTTTGGCTGGTATGTCGATCGCACTTTCGGTTCAGTTAAGTCAGCCAGTTGCAGCAGCCGTGCCCGTTGGTAAAGTCTTACAAACGGCACAAACTAACAGTAGCGAGGCTGCCCAAAAAGTATATGAAGAAGCAGAGAAACTCTACGAACAAGGAACAGCGGAAGCTTTAAGAGGTGCGATCATCAAGTTGGAAGAAGCATTAAAGCTATATCGGCAAGCAGGCAACAATACAGGGCAAGCACTTAGCCTCCTTCTTCTTGGCAAGGTCTACTCAGAATTGGGAGAAATACAGAAGGCGGTAGAGTATTACACCCAGTACGTACAAAGTAACAGTAACGAGGCTGCTGAAAAAGCATTAAAGGAAGGATTTGAACTCTACAATCAAGGAACGGCGGAAGCTTTAAGAGGTGCGATCGTCAAGTTGGAAGAAGCATTCAAGTTGTATCGGCAAGCAAGCCATTATATAGGGCAAGCAGCTAGCCTCTTTGGTCTTGGCAGTGCCTACTCAGCATTGGGAGAGAAACAGAAAGCGCTAGAGTATTACAGCCCGTCCCTTTCCCTATTTAGGGCAGTAGGCGAGCACGCTCTTGAAGCTACCACCCTCAACAACATAGGTCAAGTCTACTCAGATTTGGGAGAAAAACAGAAAGCGCTAGAGTATTACAGCCAGTCGCTTCCCCTGAGACGGGCAGTAGGCGATCGCGGCGGGGAAGCTACCACCCTCAACAACATAGGTCAAGTCTACTCAGATTTGGGAGAAAAACAGAAAGCGCTAGAGTATTACAGCCAGTCGCTTCCCCTGAGTCGGGCAGTAGGCGATCGCGGTGGGGAAGCTGCCACCCTCAACAACATCGGCACTGTCTACAATGATTTGGGAGAAAAACAGAAAGCCCTAGAGTATTACAGCCAGTCGCTTCCCCTATGGCGGGCAGTAGGCGATCGCTCTGGGGAAGCTCGCACCCTCCACAACATAGGTCAAGTTTACTCAGCATTGGGAGAAAAACAGAAAGCGCTAGAGTATTACAGCCAGTCGCTTCCCCTGAGACGGGCAGTAGGCGATCGCAGCGGGGAAGCTCGCACTCTCAACAACATCGGCAATGTCTACTCAGCATTGGGAGAAAAACAGAAAGCGCTAGAGTATTACAGTCAGTCGCTTCCCCTATTTCGGGCAGTAGGCGATCGCAACGGGGAAGCTCGCACCCTCAACAGCATCGGCACTGTCTACTCAGCATTGGGAGAAAAACAGAAAGCCCTAGAGTATTACAGCCAGTCGCTTCCCCTGAGACGGGCAGTAGGCGATCGCGGCGGGGAAGCTACCACCCTCCACAGCATCGGCAGTGTCTACAATGATTTGGGAGAAAAACAGAAAGCGCTAGAGTATTACAGCCAGTCGCTTCCCCTGAGTCGGGCAGTAGGCGATCGCGGTGGGGAAGCTGCCACCCTCAACAACATAGGTCAAGTCTACTCAGATTTGGGAGAAAAACAGAAAGCGCTAGAGTATTTGGGCCAGTCGCTTCCCCTGAGTCGGGCAGTAGGCGATCGCGGCGGGGAAGCTGCCACCCTCCACAACATAGGTCAAGTCTACTCAGAATTGGGAGAACAACAGAAAGCGCTAGAGTATTACAGCCAGTCGCTTCCCCTGAGTCGGGCAGTAGGCGATCGCGGTGGGGAAGCTGCCACCCTCAACAACATCGGCGGTGTCTACTCAGATTTGGGAGAACAACAGAAAGCGCTAGAGTATTACAGCCAGTCGCTTCCCCTGAGTCGGGCAGTAGGCAATCCCGGCGGGGAAGCTGCTACCCTCCACAGCATCGGCAGTGTCTACTCAGATTTGGGAGAAAAACAGAAAGCGCTAGAGTATTACAGCCAGTCGCTTCCCCTGAGACGGGCAGTAGGCGAGCGCGGCGGGGAAGCTACCACCCTCACCAGGATCGGCAATGTCTACTCAGATTTGGGAGAACAACAGAAAGCCCTAGAGTATTACAGCCAGTCGCTTCCCCTTTTTCGAGCAGTAGGCGATCGCAACGGGGAAGCTCGCACCCTCACCAGCATCGGTCAAGCCTACTCAGATTTAGGAGAAAAACAGAAAGCCCTAGAGTATTACAGCCAGTCGCTTCCCCTGAGTCGGGCAACCGGCGAGCGCGGCGGGGAAGCTACCACCCTCAACAACATCGGCCTAGTCTACAATGATTTGGGAGAAAAACAGAAAGCGCTAGAGTATTACAGCCAGTCGCTTCCCATGTTTCGGGCAGTAGGCGATCGCCGTGGGGAAGCTGTCACCCTCACCAACGTCGGTAGAGTCTACTTAGAATTGGGAGAAAAACAGAAAGCGCTAGAGTATTTCGGCCAGTCCCTTCCCCTGAGTAGGGCAGTAGGCGATCGCGGCGGGGAAGCTACCACCCTCAACAACATCGGCGGTGTCTACTTAGAATTGGGAGAAAAACAGAAAGCGCTAGAGTATTACAGCCAGTCGCTTCCCATGTTTCGGGCAGTAGGCGATCGCAGTGGGGAAGCTGTCACCCTCAACAACATCGGCGCTGTCTACAATGATTTGGGAGAACAACAGAAAGCGCTAGACTATTACAGCCAGTCGCTTCCCCTGAGTAGGGCAGTAGGCGATCGCGGCGGGGAAGCTGCCACCCTCAACAACATCGGCGGTGTCTACTCAGATTTGGGAGAACAACAGAAAGCTTTAGAGTATTTCGGCCAGTCCCTTCCCCTGATTCGGGCAACAGGCGATCGCAGTGGGGAAGCTAGCACCCTCAACAACATCGGCAGTGTCTACTTAGAATTGGGAGAACAACAGAAAGCGCTAGAGTATTACAGCCAGTCGCTTCCCCTGAGTCGGGCAGTAAGCAATCGTGGCGGGGAAGCGAACACCCTCTATGGTATTGCCTATGCCAAACGCGCTCAAGGCAATCTTACCGAAGCCCTCAACGACATTGAATCCTCTCTCAAAATCATCGAAAACCTCCGCACCAAAATAGCCAGCCTTGAACTCCGCAGCTCATACTTTGCCACAGTACAGAACTACTACGAATTCTACATTGATTTGTTAATGCAACTGCATAAAACTAATCCTAAATCCGGTTACGATACCAAAGCCTTAGAAGCCAGCGAACGTTCGAGAGCCCGCAGTCTCCTCGAACTCCTCTTTGAAAGTAACGCCAACATTCGCGAAGGCATTGACCCCAATTTACTGCAACAAGAAAAGAGCCTGCAACAGCAACTCGATGCCATTGAAAAGCAGCGCATCGAAGCAGTCAGCACCCCCAATCCCAACGCAACTAAAATCGATGAAATCGATAAACAGCGCCTCGCACTTTTGCAACAATATCAGCAACTTCAAGCCCTGATTCGTACCGCCAGCCCCCGCTACGCAGCCCTCACCAAACCCCAACCTTTAACACTGCCAGAAATTCAAAAACAGATTCTCGATGAAAACACGATTTTATTGCAATATTCCCTCGGTGAAAACCGCAGTTATTTGTGGGTTGTGACATCAACAGGACTAACTAGCTATGAATTGCCAAAACGCGCAGATATTGAAACAGCAGCTAAGGACTTCCTAGAGACAATAACTAGCCCAATCCAGAGAGATATTCCCCAACAAGTTGCCCAAGCAAGTGCAAATCTGGGTCAAGTGATTTTACAACCCGCAGCAGCCCAATTAGGCAATAAACGCTTATTAATTGTTCCCGACGGCGTGCTGCACTATACCCCTTTTCAAGCTTTAACTCTTGACAAAACCGCTGGACAAAATACCAATGTTCCCTTAATTATCGAACATGAAATTATCACTCTGCCTTCGGCCTCAAGTCTCGCCATTCTCCGGCAAAATTACGGAGACAGAAAACCACCGAACCGAACTTTAGCAATTTTAGCCGATCCTGTTTTCAGTCCAGATGATGAAAGAATTAAAGGAAAAATTACCCAAGCAACAACAGAAAAATTAGAAGCAAACAACCTCGGTTTAGATCGCTCGCTTCGTGCTTCTAATAGGGGATGGCCACCCGAACGCCTCCCATTTAGCCGCCAAGAAGCCCAAACAATATCCAGCTTATTTCCCTCAGCTTCTATCCGTCAAAAGATTGATTTTGATGCCAATCGCACTAATGCTACCAACGGCAGTTTAGCTAATTATCAAATTGTTCACTTTGCCACCCACGGCATAGCCAACAGCAAAAATCCCGAACTGTCAGGAATTCTGATGTCGATGGTAGATGACAAGGGCAATCTTGTCAATGGTTTTTTGCGCCTCACGGATATTTTCAACTTGAAACTGGCGGCAAATTTAGTGGTTTTAAGTGCTTGTCAGACAGGAAAGGGACAGAATATTAAAGGCGAAGGAATGGTGGGATTGACGAGGGGTTTTATGTATGCGGGGGCGCAGCGGGTGGCGGTGAGTTTGTGGAATGTGGATGATGAAGGAACTTCTGTGTTAATGCAAAAGTTTTATCAAAAAATGCAGCAACAAAAGTTAGCGCCGGCGGCAGCTTTGAGGGCGGCGCAGATGGAAATGATGCAGCAGGAAAAATGGAAATCTCCCTATTATTGGGCGGCTTTTACCTTGCAAGGGGAGTGGAAATGATATAGCGGATATAATATTACTTCTTCCTGTCTTTACACTAAGCGAGCTAGTGATTAAAATTGACAAAAATACAAAAGGGGTGGCTATGTTCGATCGCGCTCAATTGTTTTTGGCTGGTATGTCGATCGCACTTTCGGTTCAGCTAAGTCAGCCAGTTGCAGCAGCCGTGCCAGTTGGTAAAGTCGTACAAACAGCACAAACTAACAGTAGCGAGGCTGCTGCAAAAGCATTAAAAGAAGGAATACAACTCTACCAGCAAGGAACGGCGGAAGCTTTAAGAGGTGCGATCGTCAAATTTGAAGAAGCATTAAAGCTGTATCGAGAAGCGGGCGATCGCTCTGGGGAAGCGAACACCCTCGCGTGGCTCGGCGGTATTTACTCAGAATTGGGAGAAAAACAGAAAGCGCTAGAGTATTACAACCAATCCCTGCCCCTGAGTCGAGCTATCGGTGATCGCACTCTTGAAGCTCGCACCCTCACCAGCATCGGCTTAATCTACTCAGCATTGGGAGAAAAACAGAAAGCGCTAGAGTATTACAGCCAGTCGCTTCCCCTGAGTCGGGCAGTAGGCGATCGCGGTGGGGAAGCTCTCACCCTCAACAACATCGGCAGTGTCTACTCAGAATTGGGAGAAAAACAGAAAGCGCTAGAGTATTACCTCCAGTCGCTTCCCCTGAGTCGGGCCGTAGGCGATCGCGGTGGGGAAGCTGCTACCCTCAACAACATCGGCCTAGTCTACTCAGATTTGGGAGAACAACAGAAAGCGCTAGAGTATTACAGCCAGTCGTTTCCCCTGAGTCGGGCAACCGGCGATCGCCGTGGGGAAGCTGCTACCCTCAACAACATCGGCGGTGCCTACTCAAATTTGGGAGAAAAACAGAAAGCGCTAGAGTATTACAGCCAATCCCTTCCCCTGAGACGGGCAACCGGCGATCGTGGCGGGGAAGCTCTCACCCTCACCAACATCGGCGGTGCCTACTCACGATTGGGAGAAAAACAGAAAGCCCTAGAGTATTACAGTCAATCTCTGCCGCTATTTCGGGCAGTAGGCGATAGCCGTGGGGAAGCTCGCATCCTCAACAGCATTGGCCAAGTCTACGATGATTTGGGAGAAAAACAGAAGGCGCTAGAGTATTACAGCCAGTCGCTTCCCCTGAGTCGGGCAACCGGCGATCGTGGCGGGGAAGCGGCAACCCTCAACAACATCGGCGTTGTCTACTCAAATTTGGGAGAAAAACAGAAAGCGCTAGAGTATTACAGCCAGTCGCTTCCCCTGAGACGGGCTGTAGGCGATCGTGGTGGGGAAGCTGCCACCCTCAGCAACATCGGCTTAGTCTACTCAGAATTGGGAGAAAAACAGAAAGCGCTAGAGTATTACAGCCAGTCGCTTCCTCTGAGTCGGGCAGTGGGCGATCGCGGTGGGGAAGCTACCACCCTCAACAACATCGGCTTAGTCTACTCAGAATTGGGAGAAAAACAGAAAGCGCTAGAGTATTACAGCCAGTCCCTTCCCCTGCGTCGGGCAACAGGCGATCGCGGTGGGCAAGGTGCCACCCTCACCAACATCGGCAGTGTCTACTCAGAATTGGGAGAAAAACAGAAAGCGCTAGAGTATTACAGCCAGTCGCTTCCTCTGAGTCGCGCAGTAGGCGATCGCGGTGGGGAAGGTGCCACCCTCACCAAAATCGGCAGTGTCTACGATGATTTGGGAGAAAAACAGAAAGCGCTAGAGTATTTTGGCCAGTCGCTTCCCCTATGGCGGGCAGTAGGTGATCGCCGCGGGGAAGCTGCCACCCTCAACAACATCGGCAGTGTCTACGATGATTTGGGAGAAAAACAGAAAGCGCTAGAATATTACAGCCAGTCCCTTCCCCTAGTTCGGGCAACCGGCGATCGCCGTGGGGAATCTGCCACCCTCAACAACATCGGCGCTGTCTACTCACAATTGGGAGAAAAACAGAAAGCGCTAGAGTATTACAGCCAGTCCCTTCCCCTGATTCGGGCAGTAGGCGATCGCCGCGGGGAAGCTAACATTCTCAACAACATCGGCGGTGTCTACGATGATTTGGGAGAAAAACAGAAGGCGCTAGAGTATTACAGTCAATCTCTGCCCCTGAGTCGGGCCACCGGCGATCGCGGTGGGGAAGCTGCCACCCTCAACAACATTGGCACTGTCTACGATGATTTGGGAGAAAAACAGAAAGCGCTAGAGTATTACAGCCAGTCGCTTCCCCTAAGACGGGCAGTAGGCGATCGCGGTGGGGAAGCTAGCACCCTCAACAACATTGGCACTGTCTACGATGATTTGGGAGAAAAACAGAAAGCGCTAGAGTATTACAGCCAGTCGC
>NZ_JAUBTK010000028.1:0-38542 GCF_036702455.1 Microcoleus sp. D2_18a_D3 | reverse complement strand
TCCCCCTTTTTCGGGCAGTAGGCGATCCCGCTCTTGAAGCTCTCACCCTTTACAACAGGGCTTCTGTCAAACGTAACCAAAACAATCTTACCGAAGCCCTCAATGACATTGAATCCTCTCTCAAAATCATCGAAAGCCTCCGCACCAAAATTGCCAGCCCTGAACTCCGCAGCTCATACTTTGCCACAGTACAAAACTACTACGAATTCTACATCGATTTGTTAATGCAACTGCATAAAACTAATCCTAAATTCGGTTATGATACCAAAGCCTTAGAAGCCAGCGAACGTTCGAGGGCCCGCAGTCTCCTCGAACTCCTCGTTGAAAGTAACGCCAACATTCGCGAAGGCATTTCCCCCGATTTACTGCAACAAGAAAAGAGCCTGCAACAGCAACTCGATGCCCTTGAAAAGCAGCGCATCGAAGCAGTCAGCACCCCCAATCCAAATCAAACTAAAATCGATGAAATAGACAAACAGCGCCTCGCACTTTTGCAACAATATCAGGAACTTCAAACCAATATTCGTACCGCCAGCCCCCGCTACGCAGCCCTCACCCAACCCCAACCTTTAACACTGCCAGAAATTCAGAAACAGATTCTCGATGAAAACACGATTTTATTGCAGTATTCCCTCGGTGAAAACCGCAGTTATTTGTGGGTTGTGACATCAACAGGACTAACTAGCTATGAATTGCCAAAACGCGCAGATATTGAAACAGCAGCTAAGGACTTCCTAGAGACAATAACTAGCCCAATCCAGAGAGATATTCCCCAACAAGTTGCCCAAGCAAGTGCAAATCTGGGTCAAGTAATTTTACAACCCGCAGCAGCCCAATTAGGCAATAAACGCTTATTAATTGTTCCCGACGGCGTGCTGCACTATACCCCTTTTCAAGCTTTAACTCTTGCCCAAACCCGGGGACAAAATACCAATGTTCCCTTAATTGTCGAACATGAAATTATCACTCTGCCTTCTGCCTCAACTCTCGCTATTTTACGGCAAAATTACGGAGATAGAAAACCGCCGGGCCGAACTTTAGCAATTTTAGCAGACCCTGTTTTCAGTCCAGATGATGAAAGAATTAAAGGGAAAATCACCCCAGAAACAATAGAAAAATTACAAGCAAACAACCTCGGTTTAAATCAATCGCTTCGTGCTTCTAATCGGGGATGGCCACCCGAACGCCTACCATTTAGCCGCCAAGAAGCCCAAACAATATCTAGCTTATTCCCCTCAGCTTCTATCCGTCAAAAGATTGATTTTGATGCCAATCGCACTACTGCTACCGATGGCAGTTTAGCCAATTATCAAATCGTTCACTTCGCCACCCACGGCATAGCCAACAGCAAAAATCCCGAACTGTCAGGAATTCTGATGTCTACGGTAGATGACAAAGGCAATCTTGTCAATGGCTTCTTGCGCCTCACGGATATTTTCAACTTGAAACTGGCGGCAAATTTAGTGGTTTTAAGTGCTTGTCAGACGGGCAGGGGACAGAATGTTAAAGGCGAAGGAATGGTGGGATTAACTAGAGGTTTTATGTATGCGGGGGCGCAGCGGGTGGCGGTGAGTTTGTGGTATGTGGATGATGAAGGAACTTCTGTGTTAATGCAAAAGTTTTATCAAAAAATGCAGCAACAGAAGTTAGCACCGGCGGCAGCTTTGAGGGCGGCGCAGATGGAAATGATGCAGGAGGAAAAATGGAAATCGCCCTATTATTGGGCTGCTTTTACCTTGCAAGGGGAGTGGAAATGATATACACCATTTTTGCTGGTAAGTAAGTACATAGCCCTTCTAGGGACACGGCAATGCCCATTGGTATCAACTTAACGTTAAATCGGTAGTCCGACAGTCCGATAGTCCGATAGTCCGACAGTCCGATAGTCCGACAGTCCGATAGTCCGACAGGGAATTCATTCCCTGGCGGACTAACGAGTGGGCGGGCTGACAGCTTAAGCTGACACCAATGGCCGAAGATCCCGCCCATAAAAGGGTTTATCGCCCGCTATATCAAGCCTCCCGCAATTTACGGCCCCGCGATTTATCCCGAAGTTCGGGAGTCGCCATCCGCAACACAAAATCCAGCAACCAAGGCGCAATTCGGTGACACCAAACTGCTAGATGACTTTGCCATCCTACCAAGATTTCCGGTGCATCTTTCTGCAATCCCGCGACAAGTGCTAAGGCAACTTTTTCGGGAGTTGTGGGCACTACCCAGCGGAATTGCTCCAAGTCTCGCACCATGTCGGTATCTGTTAGAGATGGCAGCAAAGCTGTGACTCGAACATTGTAGGCTGTTAACTCGCTGCGTAAAGCTTGGGTGAATCCCAAAATCGCAAATTTGGTAGCAGAATAAGTTGCCATTGTGGGCGCGGCAATTTTTCCCATTAAGCTCGAAACATTGACGATTGTTCCCTCTTTTTGAGTCGCCATTCGCCTCGCAATCAAGCGGGTAATTGTGTAGGTTCCCAGTAAATTCAAGGCGATTTCTTCCTCGATTAACGGCAGCGGAGAACGCAAGAATGATGCTTGGTGGGCGACGCCTGCACAGTTGACTAGCAGGTGAATCGGGCCGCAATCTCGCCAAGCTTGGGCGATCGCAATATTCACCGCTACTGACTGAGTTAAATCCAAAGCTAACGGCACTACTTCTGTGCCAAAAAGATCGATTTCCTCTGCCAGTTCAATTAATTGCCTGCGGTTGCGCGCCACAATCAACAAACGTTTGACTCCTTGTCTCGCTAATTCCAGGGCGATCGATCGCCCAATTCCGCGCGAAGCTCCTGTAACAAGAGCTGTTTTTCCTTGAAGTTGCATAGATTAAACCTTTTGGTAGATGCTCACTGCGGCACGGAGTTATGAGTTGTGAGTTGTGAATTATTAGTTATGAGTTGAATGTTTTGGCGGTAACAACTCATAATTCATAATTGTTGAAAAGGCTATCTTGTTTCGATAGACCTCATTTATTTGTGGGGTTAACTCAAAACTAAAAACTGTTGAATCGCTAACGTGCGCGTGAGTTGAACTAAACTTTACTTTGGGTTTGCCAGAAATCAGTCAAATATCTGGTCTTTTAACCTCATGCCAGCAGACCAAGCTGAGATGAGAAAACCTAATCTGGAATCATGCCAAAGCGGGCTTTATTACCGCTTTTTCTTCAGTTCGCGGAGAGGGACTTTTCCTGTCTAGCCGCGAATTTATTCGCCGGGGAGTGGTTATCAGCCGGGGCTTTCTTCAGTCGGCGGAGGCGGACTTTGCCTGTGTAGCCGCGAATTTATTCGCCGGGATATTCACCGCGAATTTGTCATTTACTGGGGTTCAAGAACCCCTCTTTGTTCAGTCCCTGGAGGCGGATTTTGCCTGTGCAGCCGCGAATTTATTCGCCGGGAATATTCGCCGGGATTGGTTATTCGCCAGGGCTTAATTACCCCTCTTTTTTTAGTCCGCAGAGGCAGACGATATCCTGTGCAACCGCGACTTAAAATCGCCGGGGATTCGTGCGAATTGGCACAGGATAATTGAGCAATGCAGATTATCAATTCCACACCTCCTAGATATGAGAATTTCCTATCTACACACACCTTAACAACTTGACAGAGAAGCGGCAACAATTTTTAATAAATCTTCCGCAACACTTCTTTACAATTTTCTCATACTGCCGATTTCCAAGTGCCGTGAAAGCCCAAAGGTATGACACCGGGCAATTCTAGCTTGCAAACAGGTTCGCGGGAAAGTCCGTCGCTGTCAAATATCCAGACTTCGCTGCTGTCAGAATTGCCGTCATAAATAACTGTTACTATCCAACCTTTCTCCGACGAAATATCTGGAACGTAGATGGGCTCTGCGGGATAGCGATTTTCGCCCAAGTCGGCAATTGTGAGATTGCGGGTTTGCGTGTCCAAACGGGCGATCGCACCGTAACGTTCCGGTACAATATCAACGTCAGGCCGATACATTGCCAGATAAATATATCGCGAGTCTTGCCCTATTTCTGAAGCAGGTACCGTCGGAAATTCGCAAGCTTGATCCAGCAATTCTTCGGCTGCTGTCACTTTGCCAGTTTGAGGATTGAGATGCACCCGCCACAGGGAACCCTCCGCATCGGTGAGAGTTTCGCCCGCCGCTACTTCTTTCAGCCGCTGATTAGTTTGAAAGTCAGCGAAGCGCACAAAATCAACCGCTACCGAACCATCTTCCTTGACAAAACCGTTAGCAAAATGCCACTGAAACCAAGGTTCGGTTTCGCCGCGACTCACTAAAGAGAGAGTTTCAGAGTCAATAACTAATATCTGCGTTCCTAACTCTGGTTTCCATTCAAAAGACTCGCTGTAACTGCTAATTCCAGCTAACACTGGTAAAGCTTTTAGTCGCATCGGTGGCACAAAAAATATGAGATACTTTCCCGCAAAGACAAAATCGTGGATCATGGGAATTCCATCTAAAGCAACACTTGCTTTTTGCACGATTTTGCCTGTAGGATCGCTTTTATACAGATTCAACTTTGTAGTCGCACCCTGTGCAATCCCAAAGTTAAAAATATTCCCAGTAATCGGGTCACGCTTGCAGTGAGCGGAATAAGCAGATCCACTCTCTAAACTGCCTAAATCGTCCGTTCCGCGAGTTTCCAAGGTTTGCAAATCGAGGCTGTGAGGCAAGCCGGCTTCCCACAAAGCTAAAAGGCGATCGGGCAAAGCTAAAACTGAAGTATTGGCAACATTTTTAACAGATTTAGTCCACCGCAACCACAGAGGCACCGGTGCTGTCATGCCATAATTACTGTAGAGAAATTTATCAGCTTTTTCCTCAGCTTGATATCCCGCTGTCTTCACGTAGCGATAGACAGCCGCAGCACCGGCATCGGTAAAATGTACTGCCAAAATTGCACCATCGCCATCAAACCAGTGTCCCGCATTCATGCCGCCGCGTTCCAAACGTGCGGGCCCGTTACGGTAGAGAGTGCCGCGCAATCCTGCGGGAATTTTACCGCTTTTAACGGATAACTGAGTCAGCGGAAATTCCGCAGCAGGAAGGGCTAAAGATTTGGCCCAGGATTTTTTAGCTGAGATTTTAGTGTCGGTTTTCATTTGAAACTCGCAATTTTAAAGTGATATGGCAGAAATTTTCCTTTACAATTATAGCAAAAATCATCTATAACAGTGCTCGCGTGATCCATTCATCAAGGAATTAACAATTCCTCAATCCCCCAATCTAAAATCTAAAATCTAAAATCTAAAATCTCAACCTGTACCTCACTGAATCGAACAAGGGTATAACAGCTATGACTCTCCGCCGCCGTGCTCTGCTGACAACTTTTGGGCTGACTGCTATTGGTACTCAGCTTGTGCCGTTAGCGAAGCCCTCGAATCGGATCGCGCAAACCAACATATCTCCCAAAAGTGCGATCGTGAAGCCGCGCCGCCTGCAAGTTGGCGATACAGTAGCTTTAATCAATCCTGCCGCTTTCAACTACAAAAAAGAAATCGAGGATTTTTTTAAAGTTATGGAAAAGCTGGGTTTAAAAGTTAAATTGGGAGAGCATTTTTACGATCGCTACGGCTATTTAGCTGGCAAGGATGCCGATCGCGCCGCCGATGTCAACGCAGCCTTTGCCGATGACTCAGTGCGAGCTATTTTTACCGGGATGGGCGGCTGGGGCTGTGCTCGGATCTTGCCCCTCCTGGACTACAATATTATCGGCAACAACCCCAAAATTATTATGGGATTCAGCGATATTACGGCGCTGTTATTGGCGATTTATGCTAAAACTAATAGAGTTACTTTTCACGGCCCTTTAGGTGCGTCAACTTGGAGTCCCTTTACAGTGGATTACGTCAAAAAAGTTTTGTTTGACGGAGGTTCTGTGACGATGCAAAACTCCCAAAGCGTTCAAGTTCAAACAATCGGGCGGGGCACAGCTAGGGGAAAACTAATCGGCGGCAATTTATCAGTAATCGCAGCAATGGTGGGTTCTGCATATTTACCGCAGTGGGAAAACAGTATTTTGTTTGTTGAGGAAGTTGGCGAAGAAGTTTATCGCATCGATAGAATGTTGACGCAGCTCAAATTAGCCGGCATTCTCGATAAAATATCAGGTTTTATTTTCGGACAGTGTACCAAGTGCGAAGCTGAAAAACCCCAAGAGTCCCTAACCTTACCTCAAGTATTGTCCGACCACATTCGCCCTTTGAAGATTCCTGCGTGGTATGGTTCAATGGTGGGACACATCCGGGAACAGTTCACTTTGCCGATCGGTCAAGAAGTCGAAATCGACGCTGACTCTGGTACAATTAAATTGTTAGAATCCGCTGTCAGCTAAATCTTAAACTATTCTCGATATTCGCTCGGCTCTTCCTCTGGTTCTGCATTACCGCGCAGAGCCTGGTAAGGAAAAAATTAAACCTACCATTAAGGACGATCGTGAAAAACCGACAATTCATCAAACCGCTAGCAGCAATTATCTTAGCAATAATTTGCCTGTTGCCGCTCAATGCCTGTGCAGCAGCAAGTAAAACCGCAAATGGCGACGCCATTTACCAGCAGCGAACAGTCCACAATCCAGACGGTATCGGCAAATTTTACATGGGTCGAGAAATTGCCCAAGTCATGGGATATCAAGGCGCTGGTTGGCTGGAAAGACCGTCTCGCGGCATGGAGGAAAAATCAGCTCGATTAGTTAACAATCTCGATTTAAAACCAACCGATATTGTAGCAGACATTGGGGCGGGAACGGGATATTTTAGCTTTCGCATCGCTCCCTTAGTTCCAGAAGGAAAGGTTTTAGCAGTTGATGTGCAGCCGGAAATGATAGATTTTATTAAATTGAATAAACAAGAAAAAAATATTGCTAACGTTGAGCCAGTTTTGGGAAGTATCGACAATCCGAATTTGCCCGAAAACAGTGTAGATTTAGTTTTGATGGTCGATGCTTATCACGAATTTGCATATCCCAGAGAAATGATGCAAGGAATTGTGAAAGCACTCAAACCGGGAGGCCGCACGGTATCGATCGAGTATCGAGGCGAAAACCCGCTGATTCCCATTAAAGGTTTGCACAAAATGACGCAGAAGCAGGTGAAAAAAGAAATGGCCGCCGTCGGTTTAGTATGGAAAGAGACAAAAGATATGTTGCCCCAGCAGCATTTGATGGTGTTTGAGAAACCATCTCAAATTTAGCAGCCAAACAGAGCGATTCTTTACCATTTTTAATCATTTTTGTCAAGGTACAAAAGACGTACTTTTGAGGCGCGCGGGCGATCGCTCAAACATACTAAGCCTTAAGTAACCCTTAAGATAGACATTTTACTAAAAATACCATTTACAATTAAAACTTGATAACCCAGAGGCGCTTCCTTCATTTTTCAAGCGAAGAAGTGTCGCTATTAAGAAGTACCAGCGTGAACATTCCAAGTTCCATCCTCACCATGCTCGCCGGCATCGGAGTGACTCTGATCAGTCTCTGGTACGGGCAGAATCACGGTTTGATGCCGATCGCCGCCTCTGACGAAGCATCCGACATAGACGCACTTTTCAATACAATGATGACCATTTCCACTGGACTATTTATCATGGTGCAGGGAATTCTCATCGTTGCTGCAATTAAATATCGCCGCCGTCAAGGAGACAATACAGACGGGCCGCCTTGGCATGACAACTTTCCCTTAGAAATTCTTTGGACAGCCGTGCCGGCGGTGATTATTTTAGGAATCGGAGTCTACAGTTTTGAGATTTACAACTCAATGGGAGGCCTCGATCCGATGGGCAATCACGACCACGGCACCATGCAAGCGCACTCTAAAATGCGGGGAAGTGCGATCGCAGCCACACTCTCAGATACACCCCAAAACGCCCCTCAAATTCCGTCTCAAAAACTCGTTGCTTTAGGGGTAGGCGCTTCCCCAGAAAATGAAGACAAACCAGCCGACTTAGTTGTAAATGTCACTGGTTTGCAGTACGCCTGGATTTTTAGCTATCCAGAAAGCGGCGTTAGTTCCGGCGAACTGCATATGCCACTCAACCGCGACGTACAGCTAAATATCTCAGCTCAAGACGTGCTGCACGCATTTTGGCTGCCGGAATTTCGCCTCAAACAAGATGCAATTCCTGGGCGGCCGAGCGAACTGAGATTTACACCAACTAAAACCGGCGAATACCGGGTTGTTTGTGCTGAATTGTGCGGCGCTTATCACGGAGCGATGAAAGCTGTAGCAGTCGTTCACACGCCCGAAGAATTCGACGGTTGGCTGCAAAGCCAGCAAGTTGCTAGCAGTCAAAACTTAGAGCAAGCAGTTGCAGTCAATCCTGGGGAATTGTCAGACGGTGAATTTTTGGCTCCCTACGTCAGGGAAATAAAAATTAATTCCGAAACCCTAGAACAACTTCACCCAACTCATCACTAAAAATAGTCATTAGTTCCTGGCACTGGGCCTTTGATCCTGAGCTAATAACTAATGACTAATAACTAATGACTAATAACTATGACACAAGCACAGTTCCAAGAAAGTGCCAACACTGAGGCTCGCGGAACAGCGCCCGCCGATAGACATTGGCGCGACTACTTCACGTTTAATACCGACCACAAAGTCATCGGTATTCAATACCTGGTAACAACATTTATTTTCTATCTAATCGGCGGCGTGATGGCAACTTTGGTGCGAACAGAACTCGCCACCCCCGACGCCGATTTTGTCACCCCCGAACTCTACAACAGTTTATTTACTGTTCACGCCACGGTGATGATCTTCCTGTGGATCGTACCCGCCGGAGCCGGATTTGCTAACTTTTTGATCCCCTTAATGATCGGGGCCAAAGACATGGCATTTCCCCGGCTGAATGCCGTTGCCTTTTGGATGATTCCCGTAGGTGGCGTGTTGCTGTTGAGCAGTTTTTTGGTAGGAGCTCCGCAGGCGGGTTGGACTTCCTATCCGCCTTTGAGCTTAGTTACTGCCCAAGCGGGAGAAGAAATTTGGATTCTCAGCGTTTTGATTCTGGGAACTTCTTCGATTTTGGGGGCGGTGAATTTTGCCATTACCATCTTTACCATGCGGGTTCCGAGCATGGGTCTCAATGATATGCCTTTGTTTTGCTGGGCGATGATTGCGACTTCAGCGCTGAGTTTGATTGCTACTCCAGTCTTAGCGGCAGCTTTGATTTTGCTGTCGTTTGACTTGTTAGCAGGGACGGCATTTTTTAACCCGACAGGCAACGGCGATCCCATCGTCTACCAGCATTTATTCTGGTTTTATTCGCACCCGGCAGTTTACATTATGATTCTGCCCTTTTTCGGGGTGATTTCAGAAGTTTTGCCGGTGCATTCGCGCAAGCCAATTTTTGGTTATTTGGCGATCGCATATTCCAGTCTCGCTATCAGCTTTTTGGGCTTGATCGTGTGGGCTCACCATATGTTTACCAGCGGCACTCCCGGCTGGCTGCGGATGTTTTTTATGATCACGACTATGATCATCGCCGTACCAACAGGGATTAAAATATTTAGCTGGTTGGCAACTATTTGGGGAGGAAAACTCCGGCTTGTCAGCGCGATGCTATTTGGGATGGGTTTTATCTCAACATTTGTGCTCGGCGGCATCACCGGGATCATGGTAGCTTCCGTACCTTTTGACATTCACGTTCACGACACTTATTTTGTCGTCGCTCACCTACACTACGTGCTGTTTGGCGGCTCAGTGTTTGGCATTTACGCTGCTTTTTACCACTGGTTCCCCAAAATGACGGGGCGGATGATTAATGAATTTTGGGGTAGAGTTCACTTTGTTTTAACCTATGTGGGCTTTACTGTAACTTTCCTGCCGATGCACGCTTTGGGTATGCAAGGAATGCCTCGGCGGGTGGCAATGTACGACCCGAAATTTACCACAATTAATGTCATTTGTACTGTCGGTGCTTATATGCTGGCAGTGTCTACAATCCCGTTTATCATTAATGTGATTTGGAGCTGGATGTACGGCCCGAAAGCAGGTGACAATCCTTGGCAAGCTTTGAGTTTGGAATGGATGACGACTTCGCCGCCGCCTATCGAAAATTTTGAAGGAGTGCCGGTATTGGCAACGGGGCCTTACGATTACGGCATGGAAAAAATTCAGAATACTGGGGAACGTCTCAGGCTCAAGCTGAGGGAAAATGCTACCCGCAACGCCCAGAAAACAGGTATTCCTATTGCGGAGGCTCAAGCTTCAACTTTCTTTGGGGGTACTGCAACTTTGGTCGCTCCTGAATCAGAGGTAAATGCTGATTCTCCTGCTGATGAAAGTCAAGATGGCGAATAGTTATTAGTCATCAGGCATTAGTCATTGGGCATTGTTGACGGTTGACTGTTGACTTTTGACTGTTAACTAATGACTGATGACTAATGCCAACTGACAACTGACAACTGACAACTGACAACTGACTTCTTCATTACCAATTTCTTATGCAAATTCCAGCGATCGATCCGACAAAAACAGCCCTAAATTACCACCACGAGGGCGAAGTAGAAGCACACGGTGTCGAGCACCCCGACCACCGAATGTTAGGGGTAATTGTGTTCCTGTGCGCTGAAGGCATGATATTTTTCGGTATGTTTGCCGCGTATTTGATTTATCGGGCGATGGCCCCCGTGTGGCCTCCTGAAGGTACGCCAGCGCGAGAGTTGTTGCTGCCGGGAATTAATACGCTGATTTTGATTGCTAGCAGTTTTGTGATTCACAATGCTGATACTGCCATCAAAAAGAATGATGCCACCGGAATGCGGAATTGGTTGCTCGTAACTATTGCTATGGGCGCAGTTTTCTTGTTCGGTCAGGTTTACGAATACACTCATTTAGAGTTTGGCTTGACGACTAATTTGTATGCCAGTTGCTTTTACGTTTTGACTGCTTTTCACGGCTTGCACGTTACCTTGGGAGTGCTGTTGATGGTGGCGGTGGTGTGGCGATCGCGCGCGCAAGGTCACTATTCTAGCGAGCACCACTTCGGAATCGAAGCGACTGAGATTTACTGGCACTTTGTGGATGTGATTTGGATTGTTTTGTTTCTGTTACTGTATATTTTGTGATCCCAGAGGCTTTTCGACCTCTGCCACAAGAGATTTATATGACCCCCAATTGGGGGTTTTTTTATTGTTTGGAGAGTGCGATCGACTTTCATTCACCTCCTCATATCAAATCCGTTAGCATCGGAATAGTAAATTCGAGTTCACGGTTGACTGTTCACTGTTCACTGTTCACTGTCAACCGTCAACAGTCAACCGTCAACAGTCAACATCATAAGGAGTGTAACCGGAAATGATATCAAAGCCGATCGCGCTAAACTAAAAGTAGCAATTCCCCTATCCAACAGCATTGAGAAAATTATGCAGTGCGAATTGTGCGATCGACAAATGGAAGCATTAACCGCCCATCACCTCATCCCCAAGCAAAACACCAAGCGGAAAAACGAAGATCCCAGCCCGACAATCGACATTTGCTCAGCCTGTCACCGCCAGATTCACTCTCTATTTGACAACAAACACCTCGCCCAAGAGCTCAACACCCTGGAAAAGCTCAAAAATGACCCTGAACTCCAGAAATTTCTCTCTTGGATTAAGAAACAAAAAACCGACAAACGCATCCAAGTACGCGGCAAAAAAGCTTGATTACAGAGCCAGAACTCAGATATATAGTCCTGAAGGCAGTTACTGTCTGAAACCCGGTTTATTCATAAATTTTTCGTTTCCTAACCCACAATTGTGCAGAGAAACCCGGTTTGTTTGCGTAAATCCTAGTATAGTGATTTACTTATTCGTAACAAGCTGCCAACAATTATCATGAACCTCACCTCCCTGGAACTCGCAAAAGACCGAGCGCGCATCTACAAAAACTACCTTCAAATGGAAATAGATGCCAAAGCTAACATAAACAAACTAGCCTTTTTAGACCGGGGTATTGAAAAATCTCCTTACCAACAAGAAATTAAAAACTATCCCGATTATCTCAAACAAAAACCCGACGGCTTAAAAGTAATTAGCTCTATTCCCGGCCCCAATAATCCCCTCAAACTTACCCCGTTTCCCAGCCTGGGAGAACTACCTCAAATTAACTCTCAAGCTTTAAGTTTTCTCCACGAAGACATCAAAGAAGCCTGCGTTTGCATTGGTACTTTTGTAGAGGGCAAAATTCAGGCGCAGTGGCTGGGAAAAAACGCACTTACCAATGCTGAACAGTGGAGTGCCACTAAAATTATCGCACTCCTTAATATCGTCAGTCAAGTAAATACCAAATATCCCGACTGCGACATTGACAACTGCGTTGTTAGAGATGGCAACGGGCTAAGACACGATTTTTACTTTTACGATGTAGCAAAAGACATGATTAACTATGCCTCCAATATAGGAAGTTCAAACTCCTTAGCCGCGATGTTCAAACGCTTCGATACTCGCATAGGACTAGAGCAATGGCTCAAGAGCGCTACTGGCAATAATGACCTAATTTTTCGCGGCGATTACGGCGAAAATCCTTATCTCACCAACCCAAAAATATTCGATCTCACCAAAAAACAAGTGTTGCTAAGTGCCGCATTAAACAGCACCAAACAAAAAAATTCCGTATCTGCTTATGACTTAACCAGGCTAATTTCCATGTTAGGATGGCACTTCCATATCGAACAGCGATCGCGCATGAAAGGATCTCAGTGGAACAGCTTAGAAAGCATTGTCAGAGCAATGGGACATGACACCGCTCGATATGTAGACGTAGCAATTAAAACTTTGGGGATGGATAGCCTCATCACTTCTCCAGTAATTATCTCAAAATTGGGTTACGGACTGAGCTCGATCAGGGGAACCCTAGAAACAGTTTATGTGGCTTTAGTGCGGTTTGTTGACGAGCGGCCCAAGGCGGCGGGAAAGCCGGCAAAACTCAGAACTTTAGCCATGAGTTTGCGGGCAGAAAAAGCTGTAGGCGGTTCCAGCAGTGTCGATCGCTTGGCGATCGAACTCGACGCCAGATTTTGCGCCGAAGTCACGGAAATTCTCCGCCGATTGTTTGCCGAAGAATTTTAAAGGCGGGCGATCGGCTAATGAGAAAGTCGGTGAAACTTGCGGTAAAGCATCCTCTCCACCGGCTTTCCTCCCCGCAAATGTTGCTCAGTTATTGCCGCAACTTCTTCAGGGCAAACGCCATTGTACCAAACCTCTTCTGGCAACATTAACACCATCGGCCCGTTGCCGCACTGTCCCAAACAACTGCTAGCAACAACTTCCACTTCTGAGGGCGACAATTTCTGAAAAGCTGCCAGTACCTTTGCTGAATTTTGCTTGCGACAAGTGCGGTTTTGGCAAACAAGAACTTGCCTAGAAGATTCTGTGATTTTCATGTTTTTTACTTGACATTCTGCTACATATATGCTATTTTTTTATCATGGGAATAGGTGCGCGCATATACGCCCAGATTTTATATATGCCCAGATTTTAAGGTGCGCCGCAACGCACCCTACGGTTAATCTGGTGACAAACCTTTGGAAGCCAACCATTGTCGATCGAACAAACGCGACTGATACCGAGCCCCGCCGTCGCAGAGTACCGTAACAATCGTATGTCCCGGCCCCATTTGCTTCGCTAAAGCCACAGCCGCCCCTACATTAATCCCCACAGAACCGCCCATAAACAGTCCTTCTTTCCTCAGCAGTTGGTAAATCACCCGGACAGCTTCAGTATCGTCAATTTGGATGGCGTCGTCTACCGGGGCATTCTCCATATTAGCAGTGACGCGGGTGGTACCAATTCCCTCAGTAATCGAACTGCCTTCAGTCTTAATTTCCCCAGTTTTGAAATAACTGTAAAGCCCGCTGCCCATCGGGTCTGCCAAGACAATTCTAACAGCAGGATTTTTTTCTTTCAAAAACATTCCTACGCCCGCAAAAGTGCCGCCGGTACCCGTAGCTGTTACCCAAGCATCAATTTTCCCGTTTGTTTGTTCCCAAATTTCCGGGCCAGTTGTCTCGTAATGAGCTCGGCGGTTGGCTAAATTGTCAAACTGATTGGCCCAGACTGCATTCTCCATTTCCGAAGCCAATCTTCCCGACAATTTGACATAATTATTCGGGTCTTTGTAAGGAACAGCGGGAACAGTCCGAACTTCAGCGCCCAAGGTTTTCAAAGCATCGATTTTTTCTTGAGATTGGTTATCGGGAATCACAATCAAACATTTGTAACCTTTAGCGTTGCAAATGTGGGCCAAACCGATGCCTGTATTGCCGGCAGTTCCTTCAACAACGGTGCCGCCCGGTTTCAGCAAGCCTTTTTCTTCTGCATCTTTGATGATGTATAAAGCGGCCCTATCTTTAACGGAACCGCCGGGATTGAGAAACTCTGCTTTACCGAGAATTTCGCAGCCAGTTTCATCGCTGAAGCTGTTTAAGCGAATTAGTGGTGTGTTGCCGATTGTGCCTACAAAGCCGTTTTTGATATCCATATTTTTTGCGTGTGTGTATCCTATGATTAATTTTTACAATAAGTTGATATTTATTGCTACCAGTTCTACCAAATCTTGCTCATATTGAGTACAAATCCCGGCAAAACGGGGTCGCCGCTGACTGTCGCCGGATTCTCCAAACATTCCTCTGGCAAACCAGGACGGTAAATATAAACTCTCCGATTTTTGCGGTCAATTAACCAGCCTAACTGCACTCCTGGTTCTCTCATATATTCTTGCATTTTTTCTTGCAATGGCTTGAGATTGTCAGAAGCCGACCTCAGTTCTACTACAAAATCCGGGCAAATCGGGGCAAACTTTTGTTTTTGTTCGGGTGACAAAGCATTCCACCGTTCCAGTTTAATCCAAGCAGCATCCGGCGACTTTTCTGCACCTGTTGACAGAGTAAATCCTGTACTCGAAGTAAACGCTAAACCAGTACCATTTTGTTCTGCCCAAACCCACAGTGGCCCAAATATATTACCTTCTCGGTTTCCCGTCTCCGAACCAGTAGGAGGCATAATTAGCAATTCTCCCGATTTGTTGCGTTCAATTCGTAACTCACTATTGATTTGACAGAACTCGAAAAACTCGTCGTCTGTCATTTGCAATTTGGGCGGTATTCGCAACACAATAGTTGATGTCAACATAATTGATTTCCTCGATGGTTGCTCCTATACTAAGCTTACCAAATCTTGCTCATATTGAGTACAAATCCCGGCAAAACGGGGTCGCCGCTGACTGTCGCGGGATTCTCCAAACATTCCTCTGGCAAACCAGGACGGTAAATATAAACTCTCCGATTTTTGCGGTCAATTAACCAGCCTAACTGCACTCCGGGTTCTCTCATATATTCTTGCATTTTTTCTTGCAATGGCTTTAAGTCCTCAAAATCGGGTCTGAGTTCAACTACAAAGTCAGGGCAAATTGGTGCAAATTTTTCTTGCTGTGCTTTTGATAAAGCATTCCACCTTTCCAGTTTAATCCAAGAAGCGTCAGGCGATCGCACGGAGCCGATCGATAAAGTAAATCCCGTACAAGAAGCAAAGGCAATGCCAGTTCCGTATCCCTTTGTCCAAATTCCCAGTTCTCCAGTTAAAATAGCATTGCGGTTGCTGCTGATGCCCCCAACGAGAGTCAACAATAGTATTTCTCCCCGCTGGTTGCGTTCTATTCGCAAGTTTCGATTGAATTGACAAAACTCAAAAAATTGGTCTTCTGTCATTTGCAACTCTGGCGGCATTCGCAGTATGATCGGAGATGACAGCATTTTGCCTTTCCTCAAATCTCAATTCTCAAACAAAATTGCATAATCAGGACTTACGCGCGGCGCGATGGAAGAAACCGGGTTTTTTATCAAATCTCCGGGCTATAACCAAGTATTTTCGTAAAAAACCCGGTTTCTTGGCCCCAGGCGTAATTCCTAATAATTTCTGTGTTTGTAGTGAGGACTTCAGTCCTCATAAAAAAGAGGGAAGGACTGAAGTCCTGACTACAAACAGGGTGGTAAATTAAACCTATTTATTCGGCTGAGGAGTCATCCGCAAATAAGGCTTAATCGGCGTATAACCTTTAGGAAATTTCTCTTCCAACTCTTTCGGGTCGGTAATCGAAGGTACGATTACGCAATCGTCGCCATCTTTCCAATCAACCGGAGTTGCAACGCTGTATTTGTCCGTAAGTTGCAAGGAATCAATTACTCGCAAAATTTCATTAAAATTCCGACCAGTGCTCGCCGGATAAGTAATGCTCAAACGCAATTTCTTTTCCGGGTCAATCACAAAAACTGTGCGGATTGTTAAGTTGTTCAGCGAGTTGGGATGGATCATGTCGTAAATGTCGGAGACTTTACGATCGCCATCTGCTAAAATCGGATAATTGAGGGTAACATTTTGAGTTTCCTCAATATCTTTAATCCAGCCCATGTGAGAATCCACATCATCGACGCTGAGAGCAATGGTTTTGACCCCCCGCTTTTCAAATTCAGACTTTAGACGGGCCACTGCACCGAGTTCTGTGGTGCACACTGGAGTATAGTCTTTCGGGTGGGAAAACAACACGACCCAGCTATCGCCAGCCCAGTCGTAGAAATTGATTTCCCCTTCAGAGGAAGCTTGGGTAAAGTTCGGAACTGTATCGCCTAATCGCAGAGTCATAACTGATTTCCTCTAAATTTATTTAAGGACTGCTCCTTATCATGCCATAATTGCCCGGTTTCTCGATCGAGCTGTAAAGGATTCTAAACTTTTTGGTCGATCGATCGGCAATTCCACTACTGTAATGTATGTGTGGCTTATACCGCTAAATTTTCTTGCTATGCTTTACTTTCTGCTTAAGGCAATACAGCCTATTTTAGTCCCGCTGTGTTTTGTGTCCGCCTGGGGCTTAGTTTTTTTGCTGTGTTTGAGTGTCGGGCGTACTGTCACCGACTCCCTGCGTCGAGCTCAGCGGATGCACCAAATCCCTTGTGCTAACTGCGTATTTTTCACCGGCGACTACCACCTCAAGTGTCCCGTTCAGCCTACTATAGCTTTATCTGAAGATGCGATCGACTGTCCTGATTATCGAGGGCATTCGGGAATTTACGGTTAAAAAATCCGGCCGCCGCTTTACATATTTCTTAACATCTCTTGCTCTTTCAATTAAACTTAAGTTGTGGTAAAGAGATTTTTAGGAGTGTGGAAAGAATGCTGATTCAAAAGCTAAATGCCTGCGACGAGTTTATTGCTGGCGACGGTACTCAACTGCGAGAATTACTGCATCCAGACAAACAAGCTGTGGATTTGCGTTACAGTTTAGCCCACGCCGCTTTGCCACCGGGACAAACTTCTGCGCTGCACTCCCTAACAACTTCTGAAGTTTACTACATCCTCAGCGGCGTTGGAGAAATGCACATCGACGACGAAAATCAATTCGTGGAAGCCGGAGATGCAGTTTAGATTCCGCCAAACGCCAAGCAGTTTATTTACAACCGTGGCACAGAGCCACTAATATTTATTTGTATCGTCGATGATCCCGCGTGGCGAAAGGAAGACGAGACAATTTTCCAGTAATTTTCTAGTTTTTCTCAGTTTAGGCTCGTTACCAGGCTCTGCCCGGTAACGCATATCTAGAGGCTCTGCCTCTACTGAAAAAAACATCACAAACCGAAAATCTCTTTTAACAACAACAGCACCCAGCCATATGTACCGAGTGATTTCCTCTTTTTTCAACTTCGATGTGGAGTTGCAATAATCCTCGGATTCAGTTGCATTGCTCCCCTCTAATTAGTTGAGGAAGTATCAGCTTTGTTGGTGGGTGCTGCTATTGGTTTTTAATGAGACAGATGTGAGATTAAACAGCGTTTTTACTCCTTAGATTTTATTGTGAACTTCGCTGTGGTATCTAGAGGTTGTATCTGTCAGAGAAGCTTTTTGTTCGCTTCATATTATTAATTTAGCACCTTCTTCTAGAAGCGCAAGTACCTGCAACTAAACTTTACATTTTTAGAAGTAACGGCGGATAATTATGAAGTTAAATTAAGGATTGAGCTTTCTAGCTGCTCAGCTAAAATACTAGAGTTCGGCTGTGCTTGCTGCTGCGAGAAACGGCATAATATCTGTATGAAAACAACCAAACTCATCAAACTGTGCGCCTTATCGCTGAGTATCTTTCTGCTGTGCAGCAGCGCAGTCACAGCGCAAACCACGGCGAACCCTCAACCTGGGCAGACTTACACTAACCAAGAGATTCTGCAACAGTTGGTGAAGGCAAAAGTCGTGTATCTGGGAGAAACCCACGATAGCGCGGAAGACCACCAAGCTCAACTGGCGATTATCCGAGAAATGCAGCGGCAAAATCGGAAAATTGCGATCGCGATGGAAATGTTTCAGCGTCCCTTTCAAAGTGCGATCGACAACTACTTAGCAGGTAAACTGACTGAACAGCAATTAGTCGAGCAAACAGAGTACGATCGCAGATGGCGTTTTCCCTGGGAATCTTACGCCCCCATTTTGCGGTTTGCCAAAGAAAATCAACTACCCGTCCTCGCCTTAAATACACCATCCGAAGTAACGAGAAAAGTTGCCCGTCAAGGTTTAGAAAGCCTCACTGCGGAGGAAAAAAAGCACATTCCGCCAATATCCGAAATTCGCACCGACAACGCCGAATATCGGCAACTGCTGCTAGAAGTTTTCCAGCAACACCAAAAGGCAGGACAGGGAAATAGTACGGCTTTTGAAAGATTCTTGCAAGCCCAAGTTTTGTGGGACGAAACTATGGCGGAAAAAATAGCTGAATTTGTCAAAGCAAACCCCGACTATCAAGTTGTGGTGTTGGCGGGAAAAGGGCACATTATTTACGGTTACGGCATTCCCAGTCGCGTCGAGAGGCGTTTGGGAGTCGGGAAGGTAAAAATGCGATCGGTTTTATTCAATTCCACTGAAAATCTTCCTTTGTCGGCAGATAGACCCATTGCTGACTTTGTTTGGAAGCATTGATTTGATATGATCTCAAAAATATAACCCACTAAGCCAGAGCGAGAACCAAATCGTGAAAGTCAAGCGTCTAAAAATGAACTCATTCCGAGGCATCAGCGATTTGACCCTGGAGTTTGATACAGATGAGCCGACCGTGTTCATCGGTATCAACGGTGTGGGAAAATCCAGCATACT
Organism: Microcoleus sp. D2_18a_D3; assembly: GCF_036702455.1. Taxonomy (NCBI): domain Bacteria; kingdom Bacillati; phylum Cyanobacteriota; class Cyanophyceae; order Oscillatoriales; family Microcoleaceae; genus Microcoleus; species Microcoleus sp. D2_18a_D3. Next base: position 19,447 of record NZ_JAUBTK010000028.1, on the reverse strand, counting down.
TGAGTGTTTGGCTATTCTTCTCTCCTGGCTGACAAAGCGAATTCAAACTCCCAATAGTAATGGACGTTCTTTCAACGAAGATGATATCAAAAAAGGATGCAAAGAAACTCACAACGAAATTACAATTTCAATCAATGACTGGGAAGTGGTATGGTCTTTAACCAAGGTCAGTAAAGGGCGAAGCAAGGATACTAGCAGCAACCTTGGGGAATTAAAAAGAGTTGTCGATCGCATACACAGTGAGTTAGAGGCTAATTCTTACGCAGCATTGCCTCTGGCTGTTTACTACCCAACTAACCGTGCCGTACTTGATATTCCTTTGAAGATTAGGACGAAACATTCGTTTGAGCAGATAACTGCTTATGACGAGATTCTCACGGGAGGGCAGATCGATTTTAGGCGCTTTTTTGAATGGTTTAGAGATCGGGAAGATTTAGAAAACGAATTACGACTCAATAATACTAATGAGTATCGCGATCGCGAACTAAAAGCAGTCAGATATGCGATCGCTAACTTACTAGACGGCTGGTCAAATTTACGGGTTAGGCGATCGCCTTTACGAATGACTGTAAACAAAGAAGGCGATGAACTGATCGTCAATCAACTATCTGATGGTGAAAAATGCTTGTTAGCACTAGCAGGAGATTTAGCAAGGCGTTTGGCGATCGCAAATCCGAATCCAGATTGCAATCCGCTTGAGGGTTCCGGCGTTGTTTTGATTGACGAGATTGAGCTCCACTTGCACCCAAAATGGCAACGGGCGATTATTCCGAATCTGAAAAAAACATTCCCAAATTGCCAGTTTATAATTACGACTCATTCGCCACAGGTAATCAGCGATCTCAAATGGGTTCATCTTTTGAGGTCAACATCTGAAGGAATTGCGATCGATCGAGTACCATCCTTTGGGAAAGATAGCAATCGGATTCTAGAAACGCTTATGGGAACTCCCGAACGTCCGCAGCAAATTAGAGAATCTTTACGTGAATTGTTTCGCTTGATAGACAATGGCGAACTCGGAGAGGCACGGCAATTTCGCCAAGAATTAGCACACAGGATGGGAGAAGAAGATCCTGAATTTGTGAGAGCAGATTGGCTAATTCAACGCAAGGAAATTCTCACTAAATGAAATATATTCAAAAGGGGAAAGAACCTAAAAATTTTTCCGACTGGAAGGCTACACAGAAGTCTCTCGGTGTCAACTATGATTACAAATATCTTTCCAACCCTGAGAAAAAAGCGGTACACATTTCTTTGCTAAGTGAACAAGGCTATATTTGCTGCTACTGCTGTATGAGAGTTGAGCAAAGCAATAGCCATATTGAACATCTAGCCCCCCAGATCAAGACTGATTCCGAATTATCTCTTGATTACACAAATATGCTAGGCTCTTGTGGCAGATATCCAAATTGGCCAGAGTATTGTGGCAATAAGAAGAAGAATCTTGCGATCGGGGTTTCGCCCCTACAAGCCAACTGTGAAGAATTTTTTGATTACTCTAGCGCTGGTGAGATACTGCCAACTGCAAATAATTTAGCTCATCAAAAAGATGCTCAAAGAACCATTGAAGTTTTGGGACTCAATCATTTTGACTTAACAGAGGGACGAAAGCAAGCATTTGAAGCACTGGAAGGAATAACACAGGAAGAGGCAGAATTATTAGCTCAAGTTTGTCAACAAATGAATGGGGAAGGGCGATACCAGCCTTTTTGTACTGCTGTTTTGTGTTTTCTAAAAAATTATTTTGGTGTTTCTTAAGTTGAATGTTACCCCAAGATTGCGCGATCGACGATCGGACTTAATAAAAATTAAATCCCACCGCATCACCCGATCGCAGATTGCAGAAACTCGATGTACCAAGGCACACTTTACATATCGGTCATCGGTCGGTTATATTTCAATACAGTTCACTTAAGACAGATCCCCCCTAACCCCCCTTAAAAAGGGGGGAACAAGAAAGCTCTTAAAGTCCCCCTTCTTAAGGGGGATTTAGGGGGATCTCCGAGCATAAGGAGTCTTAAGTGAACCGTATTGGGTTATATTTACTACAAACCGCGCGCCCGGTGTGGGAGACTCCTCAGTCACGCCTGCCCGGTTTTTTAGTGGCGACAATTTATTTAACTAATATATCTTAATGAAAGAGACAGCGAGCCCCTTCCTTTGCTAAAATTTAGCTTGGAAATGTCAAGATTATCTTGTCAAAATATCAGGAAATACCGTGAACACTAGACCAAAAATACTTGCATTTGCCGGGAGTACCCGCGAAGCATCCTATAACAAACTGCTGGTAAAAGTTGCGGCGGCTGGGGCTACGGCGGCGGGTGCAGAAGTTACTTATGTAGATTTGCGCGATTTGCCGATGCCGCTATTTGACGAAGATTTGGAAGCAAAAGAGGGAGTGCCAGGAAATGCGCGTAAATTGAAGGAATTGATGGTAGCGCATGACGGGTTTTTGATAGCTTCCCCTGAGTATAACAGTTCAGTTACGCCTGTGTTGAAAAATGCGATCGATTGGGTATCGCGCCCAGCACCGGGTGAACCGGGATTGGTGGCATTTACTGGCAAAGTAGCGGTAATTATGAGTGCTTCCCCAGGCGGAATGGGCGGTTTGCGGGGATTAGTGCATTTGCGATCGATCCTGGGGAATATTAACGTATTGGTACTCCCCGATCAGAAAGCAATTCCCCAAGCTTTTGAAGCATTTAATGCTGACGGTACGATGAAAGATGCCAAACAGCAGGACTCTGTTGAGAATCTCGGTGCTAAGTTGTCTAATGTGCTGTCGAAATTAATCGCCTGAAGCAATAAATTCATTTTGCAGTTGGGACACAGCAATGTTGTGTCCCAATCCCAGCATCTGTTATTTTGCTAGCTGCATCAAGTGCGATCGCCTCGCAAAATTGCTACGATCAGAGTCGATTGGCTGTTATTCTCACCCCCAAATTAACATGACATTCACCGGAGATCCCGACTCAGCACCTGCTTTGCCGACAGCAGCAGAAGCCGCAGTTGCCAAAACCAGCAGCCGCGCTTTAGAATCGCACTTGCAAAATCATCCGTCTGGCGAATCCCTCAAATTGATATTAAACGAAAAAGAGGGAAAAACAATTGACATACCTGCCGCAGCATTGCCACTGCTATTAGCGATTTTGCAGCAAACAAGCAGCGGCAATACTGTCAAGCTAACTCCAATTACTAAAGAACTTCATATTTATCAAGCAGCAGACATTCTGGGAGTTTCCGATAAATATATGCGGGAGTTGCTGGATGCGGGAAAAATCCCTTACAAGACAGTTAGGAACAGTCGGCGGATACGTTACGAAGATTTAATGGACTATAAGAAACAAAGTTCCGAAGAAAGCAGTAAAATTATGGATATGCTTGTCTCTGAATCAGAAGCACTCGGTTTGTACCCTTAAAAAATGGCAATTTTAACTGTTATTTACGATGCAAATGTTTTGTATTCGGCATCTCTTCGTGACTTGTTTGTAGAGTTGGCAACTACCGACATAGTTGAGGCACGTTGGAGTGAAGAAATTCACGACGAGTGGATGAGAAATGTACTTATAAACCGTCCCGATATAAGATTTGAACAGCTTTCCCGAACCAAAAGATTAATGAATGCTAGTGTTGAAAATTGCTTGGTGCAAGGCTATGAGACAATTATACAAGAGTTAGAACTTCCCGATCCGGGCGATCGTCATGTCCTCGCTGCTGCAATTCACTCTCGTTCTAAGTTTATTATTACTTTCAATCTCAGAGATTTTCCTGAAGAAGCTCTTGCACCTTACGACATTTTAGCCCAGCATCCAGATGATTTTATTTTAGACTTGCTTGACCTCAACTGGCAAACAGTATGCAAAGCAGCCGAGAAACAAAGAATCCGGCTCAAAAATCCGCCAAAAACGCCTGACGAGTATTTACAAACGCTGGTAGAATTGGGACTGCCGCTGTCAGCAAATCGGATGCGAGAATTGTGCTATCGAGAGTAGTGCGATCGCCAACCGCAGACTTTTCCGAGTTTCTTCCAAAGTTTATTCTTGTATCTTCCCACAGGCTAACTCTTCGACATAGCCAATATACCACTTATCTACTTTTTCCCACACCGCAGTAAATCAATTTACTAGACCTCTTGCAAAATAATTTTGTGCTATTATGGAAAGTTTAGCCAATTTTATAATCTAGCAGGCTGGGCAAGTTTAAGGAGATGCCAATCAACCCCATAATTCAAAGTTTGACCTAAACTTGAGCAAACTCTTAAGGAGAACACATATTTTTTTTGCAAGAGGTCTACTCTTGTGCCTCTACTTGAAAACGGGTATAATTTTATTTCAGAGAGATAATAGCTAGTGGAAAACTTACCACAAATTGTACCGAAACCGCATCACCCGATCGACGTAAAATAAAACCACCCGATCGCAGATTGGCAGAAATAGACAAGGGTAGGCATACTTAAACCATCGGTCATCGGTCGGTATATTTCTTCCAAACAGCACGGCAGGCGTGGGAGACTCCTCCGTCACGCCTGCCCTGCAGTTTTATTTAATAATTGTTCGATTTCCTACGGGATTGCTTCACTCGCGCGTAAATTACCCCATTTTTTTCTTCTTCCAAGCCTCCACAAACGGCAAAAACACCGACACCAACTCCTGCCGGTTCACCACCAAAGTCGGATAAGAAACTCTCCCGTAATTCTTCCCCACTTCCAGCGGAAAAATCCCCTGGGATTCCAGCGGCAGCCAAACCGCACCCGCCGCCTTTACAATTACCCAACTCCCCGCAATATCCCAAATTTTGGGAGTCGCTTCCACCCCTCCCATAGCCACACCCGAAGCCACAGTCAAAAAATTGTAACTAGCCATACCCAACATCCGAACTTTACTCGGAAGATGAGGCCCCATTCCCACACTCCGGGAACACAAATTAAAAATATGATTCCCGCTCATCTTATCAGCACTCGGACAAATCGGTCGATTGTTCAAAAACGCACCTTGAGGCATATTTGCCAATACGTTGTCGCCCGCCAAATCCCCTGCATAAAAACCGTGAAAAGATTGATTCACCGGTGGCAAATGCACGCAGCCAAAAACCGGAGTTCCGCGATACAATAAACCCAAAGAAATCCCCCAAATCGGAATTCCCCTAGCAAAATTAGTCGTAGCATCCAGAGGATCGACAACCCAACACCATTCATTATCTGGGAAAACGTGTTCTCCTTCCTCGCTCAAAATTCCGTGACTGGGAAAAGTAGATGCGATCGCACTTCTAATCTCCGCATCCGCCCAATTGTCAGACTGCGTAACCAAACTCCCATCATCCTTCTCATCTGCTTGTGCAGAACCGAAATCTTTCAAAAACTGCTGGCCGACTGTCTTGACAGTAGTCTGAGAAAAACTTAAAATAGAATCCCAAAAATCTTTCATTTGCAGTTTTTTTGTATTAAGGACTGAAGCCCTTGATTAACAAGAGAATGAGGACTAAAGTTCTCACTACAAACCTTAGTCTAATTCATTTTCAAGAATAGTGGCGATCGCACTTTTAGCATTATCCTGAAACTCCCGAACATCCACCCTACCCAACAGCCAAACAGCCAGAATCATACCCGCCGCCGGCACCGCAAACACCAACCCATAAGCCAACATCGGCACCCCAAACAAACTTCTGCCCAAATCCAAAATAGCACCGCCACTAATCGTCGCCACACCCCGCGCCATCGCCTGCGACAAACCCCAAGCGCCAATAAAAGTCCCAGCAGTTTCCGCAGCAGTCAAATCCAACATCAAACTCAGCGCACCCGTCGTCGTAATTCCCGAAGCTAAACCAAACAACATTAAAGCCGACTTAAACACAATTGGATTTCCTGTAAATCCAGATAAAATAATTAAACCAAAACAAGCCGCCACCGACAAACAGCCCAACCTAATCGTATTTTGCTTGCCAATGCGCGGCACAATGAAAAAACCAGTTGTAGCCAAACCGATCAGAGTACCAGTACCATAAATAGCATTCAACCGCGTAGTTTCCGAAATCGGCATCTTAAAAATTTCCCCGCCGTAAGGTTCCAAAACCGCATCCTGCATAAACAAGCAAATTGTCATAATCAGCAGGAAAGTAAAAAACAAACCAGTTTGGCGGCTAGCAGTCAAAATTCGCAGCGCACTTCCCAGAGTAATTTTATCTTCTCGATTCACTGCGGACGATCGCACCCCGTACCGCGAATACTTTTTCTCAACCCCAAAAGTTGCAATCCCCACCAACAGCAAAACCAGCGCCGGCACCTTCACAAACAAACCATTAATCGAAGCCTGCAACACTTCCCGTGGCACATCCCCATCAATTTGCTTCAGCAAACCACTGCTAACAATCGCCCCGATAATAATACCAACCATCAGCATCGACCAAACAATACCCACCAACTTCGATCGATCCTCCTCATCCGAAACATCCACCAACAAAGCAGCAAAAGGAGTCGAACTCGAACAAATAGCAATACCGTAAAGCGCAAAAATCAAACCCAACAAACCCACCCAACCGTAAGTAGGAGTCGTCCACCCCACAGCCTCCAAACTGCCGCCCAAGCGCCACATTACCTGCACCGCCAAAAAAGCAGAAATCACAAACAAAACCCCGCCCATCCACACATAACCCGTGCGGTGATGGCCAAACAAAGGCCTAGCATCAGACATTTGCCCGAACCACACCCTAGCCGGGGCGACAAACTGGTGCATAGCCAGCGTACCAGCCACCACAGTAGCCGGAATCGCCAACTCTTTAATCATCACGCGATTGAGCACCCCCAGGGTCAAAATCGACATCATGCCCAATCCCATCTGAAACAAACCCAACCGGAACATAGTCACGAGGCTAACTCTCTTGATAGCAGGAGTCGCGGAATCTGTTAATCTTGAATCTGGCAAACGGTCGATCGACATAACTATTGAAATAAACAGAGCATTTGAATTTATAGTAACTGAGATATCGCAACCCGCCGCCTTTCCTCCCCCGGCTAGAAGCTCGATCGCGATTATTCGTATAAATTCATATAAAAATAAAGAGAATCAATAACTGTGGATTTACCAACCGTGACAACCATTACCCTAGGACAAAATGGCCCAGCCGTCATTCCCCTGTGCGTCGGAACTTGGGCTTGGGGCGACAAACTATTTTGGAACTACGGCAGCAACTACGGCGCCGCCGAAGTCGAAGCAGCATTCAAAACATCCCTAGACAGCGGAGTCAACTTCTTCGACACAGCCGAAGTCTACGGTAACGGCTTGTCAGAAGAATTGCTGGGGCAGTTTATCAAAAAAACCAGCCAACCCGTGCAAATAGCCACCAAATTCGGCCCCGTACCTTGGCGGATTACAGGAAAATCAGTTTCCGAAGCCTTGAGTGCCAGCTTAAAACGCTTGCAAGTAGAACAAATAGCCCTCTACCAAGTGCACTGGCCCTTCACTTTTTTACTCAGTCAAGAAACCCTGATGAACGCCTTAGCGGAGGAAGTAAAACAAGGCAGAATTCAAGCAGTAGGAGTCAGCAACTATTCAGTAGAACAGATGCGGCAAGCCCACAAAATACTAGCAGCAAGAGGCGTTCCCCTAGCAACAAATCAAGTCCGGTACTCCTTGCTGTCGCGGCAAGTAGAAAAACAAGGAATTGTGAGTGCAGCCCGCGAATTGGGCGTCACAATTTTAGCTTACAGCCCCTTAGCCCAAGGATTGCTTACCGACAAATATACAGCCCAAGAACCACCTACAGGAGCCCGCAAAATGGACTCCCGCTTCAGTAAAAGCGGCCTCGAAAAAATCGAATTAGTCATGTCCACCCTGCGGAAAATGGGCAGAAAGCGCGATCGCACGCCCGCCCAAGTTGCCCTAAACTGGTTGATATGCCAAAACGGAGTCATCCCCATTCCCGGCGCCAAAACCGCCAAACAAGCCCAAGAAAATGCAGGCGCTTTAGGCTGGAATTTGAGCCAAGATGAAGTCAATCAATTAGAATTAATGACACGTCCTTGGCGAGAATAAATTTGTTAATTGTTGACTGTTGACTGTTGACTGTTCGCTGTTCCCTGTTCGCCGTAGGTTGGGTTTTACTTCACTCTACCCAACCTACAGTTCACTTTCTTCTCCCCTTTTCCCTCTTCCCTCTTCCTTCTCCCCTCTCCCCTCTTCCTTCTTCCTTCTTCCTGACATCCGTTACATCCGTTACATCCGTTACATAATCCGTTGCCGAACTTCCCTCTTCCTGACATCCGTTACATCCGTTACATCCGTTACATAATCCGTTGCCGAACTTTGTCTTACTATGAAAATCTTAACTGACTGGGGCTTCACGCGCGAAGGCTGGCGCAATAACAGCCGCGGCGAATATTTAGTTTTGCTTCAAGGAGGATTGCTCACAGGATTTGTAATCTTACCAGTTTATCAACTGCCAGGATTAAAAATTCAATCAACCCACTTACTTTATATTATCTGGTTTATGGCCAGTATTCTAGGCTTAACCGGATTAATTTTCATCATCAAAGGATTGATAGACTTAGGAAAAAACCTCACACCTTTACCATATCCCAGAGAAGACGGAGAATTAGTCCAAACAGGCATTTACGGAATAGTGCGGCATCCATTATACAGCGGCTTAATTTTAGCAGCCCTCGGCTGGACACTTTTTCAAATGAGCATATCCCACTTAATAGCCAGCGCACTATTAATAATACTTTTCGAGATCAAAGCCAACCGAGAAGAAACCTGGTTAACCAAAAAATATCCAGACTATTCAGAGTACCGCCAAAAAGTCAAAAAACTAATTCCCGGAATCTATTAACAGGAATCAACCCGAAAATTATTCATGCTTTGTCCCGTCAGGCATAATGGCCCCCTTTAAATTCGCTCCTGCTAACTTGCTACTAACCAGCAAAGCATTCCTCAAATTAGCACCCTTTAAATTAGCCGCTTCCAGGTTGGCCATCCACAGATTCGCCCCCTCCAAATTCGCACCCTCCAAGTTAGCATTAACCAGAAAAGTTCCTTTCATGAAAGCACCTTTTAAATTGGCATTTTTCAAGTTACTAGCTCCCAAATAAGCATCCTCTAAAAACGCAGTTTCTAGATTGCTTCCCTCCAAATTTGCCCCTGCCAAATTGCTGCTTATCAGGTAAACCCCAGCCAAATTTGCCTGTTTCAAGTTAGCCTTTACCAAATGCGCGCTCCACAAATTGGCATCTTTCAGGTTGGCTTTTTCTAAATTGACGCCTTCCAGAAAAACTTCGCTCAAATTCGCCCCGGAAAGATTGCAACCTTGACATTCCCTCGCTGTCAGCAATTGCCGGACTTGATGCTTGACTGACGAACGGTTCGCTGCGAAAATTATTAAACCTGTAGTTGCTAAGGCAATAATACTAAAAGTTGCCAGCCCGATCGCACTTACAATCTTACTTTGCCCCGCACCTCTAAACATCTGCTTCCAGCCCCTAAAAATATTTCGATAATTGTTCGTATTTATAACCTAGTTCCTTCCTTCCCCTGCCCCTATGAAAAAACCATTTAAATTTAAATTCCTGACGATCGCACTTATTGTAAGCTTAGCAATAATCGGTGTCGGATGCGATCGCCTTTTCAAAAAACCCTTTCAACTTCCCGCCTCAGCCAAACAAGAACCCTGGCCAATTCAAACAGGCCTCCGATCAGCCATCGTCCGCGAAAATATACCAACAGTCAACCGCGTAGTTTTAGTACCCGACGAAGCCACATTCTTAGCAGCAATCCAAAAATGGAATCTCAAAGGAAACTGGCCTATTCTCATCGAAGACAAAAAATATGCGCCCATGTTTTTGCAGCGCTTTCAACCCGAAGAAATAGTCCGTTTGCCAAGCATCAAACAGCAACTGCCAAAAAATCAAAAACTCCAGCAATTAATGCTCAACAGCGCAGCAGCCGCCTGGAATGCCACCGATACTCCAACCTTAAAAGCAAAATGGACGCAACTCGGCTGGGAACCCCCAGGAGTAGTAATCACATCAGAAAACGACCCCGCACGATCAGCAGCAGTTGCCTTAGCAGCCGCTCACGGCCAACCTTTAGTATTGGTAGAAGGCAACTTCGGGAAACCCAACGATACCCTCAATAACACACAGTGGAAAACTCTGCAACTAGCAGTTACAAAAGCTGTCGAATCAACCGGATATTTTTACTCTCAACTCGCAGACGCGATCGACACAATAACCATTGTACGCCAACTAGCAGTCAAATATCAATCTCCTGAAAAACCCGACGAACAACTAGCCGTTACCGACGGTTTGGGAAGGCATCCCAACGGCGAACGCTGGGCGGCTGTTGGCTGGATTTACGGTTCCGAGGTGCGATCGATCTATCAAGCCATGTGTGCCATATTTCTCGATACCGAAACAGCCATGCTTTATGACAGTTACCCCAAGGAAGGAAATTGGGCAAAATATGAAATGGAAGAAGCAGCTAGCGGACTAAAAAGCATAGGTTTAAATGTCGAAGTAGTGCAGAAACCAGAATCGAGCCTGGAAAAGTGGCGGAGTTTAGCCTCAAAACCGTGGACATTTGACTTAATATTAATGAATTCCAAAGGCTATCCAAAATCATTCCAAGTCGGCAACGGCGACGCTTCAGTTGAAGACCTACCAAAACTTCAATTTCCCGCAGCAATCCACATGATCCACAGTTGGTCAGCAGCAGCGCCCGATGACACAAACACCGTTGCCGGAAGGTGGCTAGAGAATGGTGCTTACGCATATATTGGCAGCGTCAACGAACCTTTTTTATCGGCATTTATTCCACCTAAATTAATGGTCGATCGCCTAAAGCGAGGATCACCCTTTTTAATCGCAGCACGCCAGCTAGAATCCCCACCCTGGAAAGTCACCACCATCGGCGATCCGCTAATGTCGATCGCCAAACCCCGACCAAGAATCCCGCCCACTCAACAACCGATGTGATATTATGCACGATCGAGGGATTTGAGATTTGAGATTTGTGGTTTGGGATTAGTGGTTTTAAGGTAAAGCCTCAAATCGCCAATTCTTTAATTTGAAAGTTGTGTTTCACTGAGTTATATGAGATTGCAAGTTCACTCATGCGATCGACCTAAGCGCCAAAACTATAAATATAGTTAATTAGGATTATCGCGAGAGTGTATCTAAGTTTGAATGTAAGTGAGTATACAATCACGCCAAATCCGCCGCTCCTCAGAATCAGTCATTCCATCCCAGCGGCCAGCCCCAAAAATTTACCCTAAAATACGCCTTAATTAAGTTGTCAATTCCCCTAAAATCACTCAAAATGAAAATAAGAAATAAATTGTAATATTATATAACTTCTCACCGAAGAATTAACCGCTAAATGAGAGCCATCCCTCCTGTGGATCTGCCGCCACCCGGGCCAACCGCAGCAACTCCCCAAGCCTCCCGACTAAGCCCGCTATTCAACCGCCTGCACCCCAGCCCAGAAACCCTCCTGCTCATCCTCTCCCTAGTCATCGGGGGAGTTACGGGCGCAGGCGTCGTCACCTTTCACTACCTCATCCACTTCATCCACAGCGTGATGCTGGAAGACTTCATGGGGGCGATCGCCTCGAAAGGCTCTTGGACGCTAGCCTGCATTCCCACCCTCGGCGGAGTCATCATCGGGCTGATGCGCTGGCGGTTTCGGGACTTTGGCCCGAATATGTCTTCCTTAATTGCAGCCACCCGCGGCCTGCAAGAACTCTCCCCCCTCAAACCCATCACCAAAATGGTGGCAGCCTCAGTTTCCCTCGGCACCGGCGCATCCCTCGGCCCGGAAGCCCCCAGTGTCGAAATCGGCGCCAACTTCGGAATGCTGCTGGCTCAAGTCTTACAGCTCTCCCCAGAACGGCAGCGCTTGCTCCTGGGCGCCGGAGCTGCTGCAGGTTTATCCGCCGGGTTTAACTCTCCCATCGCCGGAGTCTTCTTTGCCTTAGAAGTCGTGCTCGGCAGCACCTTCGCCACTTCGTCAGTCAGCGTAGTCTTGCTCTCCGCCGTAGTTTCCGCGCTGATCGCTCAAATCTGCTTGGGAGCTCAGCCGGCTTTTTCTTTGCCAGTCTACGATGTCCGCAGCCCCCTTGAACTGCCTCTTTACATGGGATTGGGACTTCTGGCGAGCGGAGTCTCCCTAGCCTACACAGAAGCAATTCAATTAGCCGAGGCCTGTTTTCAAGGAAAAGTCCGAGGATTTGCTTGGCTCGGACGACTGCCCCGGCCGCTTCACCCGATCATCGGCGGGGCCGGAGTCGGCTTAGTCGCCCTGCAATTGCCTCAAATTTTGGGTGTTGGCTACGAAACAGTCCAAGCAATGCTCCAAGATGTTAAATTTTCCTTGCCTTTGCTGCTGCTGTTACTGTTTGTCAAACTGGCGATGACCGCAATCAGCCTCGGCAGCGGTTTAGTGGGCGGCATCTTCGCTCCGGCGATGTTTTTGGGAGCTTCCCTGGGTTCGGCTTACGGCCTCTTTTTGGAAATGCTGCCGGCAATGAGCGATCGAGTCGCAGGCCCTGCCGCCTACGCAATGGTGGGAATGGCAGCCGTCCTCGCCGGCAGCGCCCGAGCACCGCTGACAGCCATCCTGTTGATGTTTGAATTAACCCGCGATTACCGGATTGTCTTGCCTTTGATGGCTGCAGTCGGATTGAGCGTTTGGCTGGTGGAATGGGTCAACCGCCGATCGACAGCCCACAGCCTCAACCTTCAGCAAATGGGCGTAGACGTGGCTGTCAATACACCGATCACAGCCAGAGAACAGTTGCAAGATTGGGAAGATGTTCTGGGCGATCGCATCGTCACAGAACTGATTTCTTGCCAAATTCCCACCGACGGCGAACACAGGGACGATGAGCCTGTGCTGGCGATCGCCAATGCACATTTGCCGGAAAATGTCAAACCATTACCTGAAACAAAATCAGCAGTTTGACCCAGATCCAATCCCGTTGGTTGGTCACAAAACCAATAACCTCAAAGCTAAATCTGACAACTATGATATTTATTAACCCGAAAACCGATTATGCCTTCAAAAAAATCTTCGGTTCCTCAGAAAGCAAAGAGATTCTAATTAGCTTTCTCAACGCCTTGATTTATGAAGGCAATCCCACAATTCAAGACTTAGAAATCATCAACCCGAATCTACCACCCAAACTAGAAGGCTTAAAAGATACTTACCTCAATGTCACAGCCAAACTAGACGATGGCAGCTTAGTCATTATTGAAATTCTAGTTCTCAACGTTCAATATTCTGGCAATCGGGTGTTGTACAATGCAGCCAAAACGTACGCATTTCAATTGCAAAAAGGAGAAGGCTATCGAATGCTCAAGCCATTAATAGCTTTAACCATTACAGATTTTGAAATGTTTCGCAACAGCCATAACTTAATTTCGAGATTTGTGTATAAAGAAGTTAAAAGCAATTTAAACTATCCGGAAAATGACATGAATTTAGTGTTTGTAGAATTACCTAAATTCTCTAAAGAAGCAAGTCAACTAGAAACTTTGACAGATAAATGGATATATTTCATGAAATATGCCAGAATTCTCTCAGAAGTTCCCGAAACAATGGATAGCGTACCGGAAATCCACAAAGCATTCGATCTTGCCAATGAAGCCCGGTTAAGTCGGGAAGAAGTAGAAGCTTTGGAACGCATGGAACAGTTTATTCACGACCAACAGGGGGCAATTATTAAAGCTTTTGAAGAAGCAAGACAGGCAGGAATACAGGAAGCAAGAGAGGAAAGAAAACGAGAAGAAACGCTAGCGATCGCCCGACAATTACTTTCACAGCTAGATAATGCCACGATCGCCCAAGTTACGGGGCTTAGCGTTGAGGATGTCCAAAATTTGCGATCGACCAATTCATAGTTTAAAGTGGGCGATCGTACCTTGAGCCGATCGCCCACCCTCAACCCCTCGACATCGCAGACAGTGGCGCTACCCTCAAATCTGCTCTAAAATAATCAAAAACTATTCACAACAAGCCCAGAGGCGCTGAGGTGACTCTTAACGAGGGAACTGCACAAAACCACAGTCAGAAAATGCCAGGAACAGCCCCCTTGGGTTCTAGCTACTACGGCTTGTTAGGGCTGCATCCTTCAGCCTCAGCGATCGAAATTCGGCGATCGTACCGGGAACTGAGCAAACTCTACCATCCCGATACCACCGAGCTGCCCCCCGCAGTCGCCACCGCCAAATTTCAGCAGCTCAACAACGCCTACGCCACCCTCAGCAACCCAGAACGTCGCCTCGCCTACGACCTCAAAATAGGCTATTCTCGCCTGAACGTGATTGGGCCGCCCCCAGGCTTCGATACTCCGGTTTCGGGCTCCGGCAAAAAAACTTACAACTCCGCTTACCTAGACCCCACGGATCGACCTCTTTCCCCCGGAGAAATGTTCGCCCTCTTTATCATGGGAGCTACCTTAATCGGATGTTTGGTACTGGCGATCGCGATCGGCTTAATTCGCGGCAATTAAAGCCTCAAATCCCCAATCCCCAATCCTCAATCGGAAATCCCCAATCGGAAATCCCCAATCTAAAATCCAAAATCTAAAATCTAAAATCCCATGACTCTTCCTTCCGCTGACACTCCTTTGTACAACCATCCACTCCCGGAAATCGAGCAGTGGCTAAAAAGCCACGGCTGCCAGCAAGATCGGCGAGAACTCCACTGCTGGCAGATCGAGCAACTTACATGGAAAGCAGAACTCTCCCTCGATATCGACCAACTCACCGTCCGCTACATCGATGCTGGAGCCGACGGCCAAGACATTCAGCGAGCATTCAAATACTCGCTCTCACGTCAGGACATTGAAGCGGCCGTTTTCTCCGGCCCCTAATTTGATTTTAGATTGGCGATTTTAGATTTTAGATTGAGAAATACATTTCAGAATCTACCTAATTGGAAACTGAAAAATTAATCTAAAATCCAAAATCTAAAATCCAAAATATTTACACTTTGCCAAATCGGCGGTGGCGCTTCTGATAATCAGACAAAGCGCGGTGAAACTCCGATCGATCAAAATCCGGCCACAGCGTCTCAGTAATGTAAATTTCCGAATAAGCCATTTGCCATAGTAAAAAATTGCTCAACCGCATTTCCCCGCTCGTCCGGATCAGCAAATCCGGGTCACAAACATCAGCAGTATACAAATAGCGTTTAAATAAAACCTCATCAATCTCCTCCGGCTGCAACTTGCCCTCTTTCACCTGAGTGGCGATCGCCCGACAAGCTTGTACAATCTCCTGACGCCCCCCGTAATTCGTCGCCACCGTAAACAAAATCCCCTGATTGTGCTGAGTGGCCGTCACAGAACGCTCGATTTCCGCCTGCAAAGACTTCGGCAAAGCCTGCAAATTCCCCATAAATTGAATTTGCACGTCCTCGTCCACCATCTCCCGCAATTCTTGCCGCAACTTTCCCTCAAACAAACTCATTAAAAAATCCACCTCTCCGGCCGGCCGCCCCCAATTCTCCGTCGAAAAAGCATAGGCCGTTAAAGCTGGAATCCCCCAATCTTTGCAGCAGCGCAACAGTTCCTTCAGAGTGCTAGCTCCTCGGCGGTGTCCCGCAATCCGCGGCAACCCCCTCTTCTTAGCCCAGCGCCCGTTCCCGTCCATAATCACTGCTATGTGCTTAGGCAGTAGTTCTTGTTGCAGATCCTCCGGCAACTTTTCCAAGCAAATTCCTTGACTCATGGTTTCTCCCGATTACCCGACTAACGGCGCAGTATCCGTTTTAATAGCGTCACTCCCTTCAATCCTATCTGGCGTCCGAGATTGCCGATCGGAATTGGAGCCACAACTCTTTCTCCCTCGGACGGAAACAGCTTTGCTTCCAGCAATTCCTTAAGTTTGTTGCTAGTCAAAGGTCGATTTAAAAGTCCCATCTGCGCCAGAGAAATAGAACCCGTTTCCTCGGACACCACCACGCACACGCAAGCTTGCACCCGTTCCGTAATCCCCATCGCCGCCCGGTGGCGGGTTCCCAACTGCCGCGACGCGGTGCGATCGGACAAAGGCAAAATTACCCCCGCCGACACGATCCGCGAACCTCGAACCAAAACAGCTCCGTCGTGCAGCAAAGTTTGCGGCTGAAAGATCGTCTGCAACAATTCTTTAGAAACTTCAGCATTTAGCTTTAATCCCGGCACAGAAAAATCCCGATCGTCGATCGGAGAATCTGTTTCTATAATTAGTAAAGCGCCCGTGCGGTTTTGCGAAAGTTCTTTTACTGCTTCCACAATTTCATCTATTACGCTGTCCGGTTCGGGATTTGGTCGGCGATCGCGTCCAAACAATTGCCGAAATTCCCCCCGACCCAATTGTTCCAGAAATCGGCGAAACTCCGACTGCAATATTACCGCCATTGCCACAGCCGAACCAGTCACCAAGCTGTTGAGGGCAACGTGCAACAGCCTCAATCCAGCCCAGTTGCTCACCGCCGCCGCCAGCATCAAAATGATAAATCCCCGTACCATCCACAACGTTCTGCGCTCGCCAACAATGACGAGCACCAAATACGCAAGGGCAAAAACCAGTCCAATATCGATCCCTTGAATCAAGAAGGACTGAACGAGGGTAAAGTCAAAGCCAGATTGTTGATTGTTCATGGTTCATCGAACGCTACCGCCTGTGAACCGCGAACCGTGATGCACTCGAACCCATGAACCATGAACAGTTGTTATAAGGAATATGCTGAAAATCCCCGTGTTTTTAGACCGGGAAGTGTCAATCCAATCGTGTGACTGAACAAGGCAAAAGTTAAAAGTGAAAAGGCAATCATCACTAAGTAAACATGGATTGTCTTTCTTTTAACTTTTAACTTTTAACTTCTAAGTTTTTACTTTGGAGCTCCGAGTCGTTCAGGAAGGCGGTCAAGCCTCAGCAAATCCTGGTAAGTTTCCCGCTGTATAATCGTGTTAACTTCCCCATTTCTCACTAAAACCGCTGCCGGTCGGGGTACTCGGTTGTAGTTAGAAGCCATACTGTAATTGTATGCCCCTGTGGCCGTAACCGCGAGGACATCTCCGGCTTGACACTCGGGCAATTTGGCATCTTTAATCAGAACATCGCCTGACTCGCAGTGTTTCCCAGCAATTGTCACTGTTTCCGTTAAGGGAGCAGACATTTTACCTGCTGCGAGGACTCGATAAACTGATTGATAGGTAATAGGACGCGGATTGTCCGACATCCCTCCATCCACAGCTAAATAAGTCCGCATTTCCGGAATGACTTTTTTAGAGCCAACGGTATAAGCGGTGACGCAGGCTGTACCGACGAGCGATCGACCCGGTTCGCAAAGCAATTTTGGTAAGGGCAATTGCTGCCGCTCGCAAGCTGCTACCACTGCGGAGCAAATTGTACGAGCCCAATCTTCAATGCTGGGAGGATCGTCCGCTTCAGTATAGCGAATGCCTAACCCGCCGCCAATATTAATTTCTGTTGCTGGCAACCCATAACTCTGTGCTTTAGTCAAGGCCTGAACTATGACTTCGGCTAAATCGTCATGGGGTTGCAGTTCAAAAATCTGAGAGCCGATGTGAGCGTGTACTCCCACGCAAAATAACGACGGCTGTTGGCTGATGAAAGTAAATACTCGATCGAGCGAGTTGGGATCGAAGCCAAATTTACTGTCGATTTGACCCGTCTGAATGTACTCGTGGGTGTGACACTCAATTCCAGGAGTAAACCGCACCATAACTCGTGTCGGCCCACCTGTGAGGCTGCTGACACCGGATTCTCCCAACTCTGCTAGAGTCTCTAAATCCCGCCAATTGTCGGCTACGGTAATGCAGCCGTTTTCGACAGCTAGCTGTAGTTCCTCGCGGGACTTGTTGTTACCGTGGAAGTAGATTTTGTCGGGGTTGACGCCGGCTTGCAGTGCAGTGTGGATTTCTCCGGCGGATACGACATCTATGCCTAAACCTTCCGAAGCTGCGATCGCGCAAACTGCCAAACAACTCCAAGCTTTAGAAGCATAGAGCACTTGAGATTCGCCCGGATAGTAACGCCCGAAAGCATCCCGGTACTGGGTACAAGCCGCCCGCAGCGTTTCTTCGTCTAAAATATACAACGGCGAGCCAAATTGCTCCACCAAAGCTGTCACCTCGCAGCCTCCGATTTCCAACCGATCGCTGCTGTTAACACTGGCTGTCAGCGGTAACAGTTCTTGATTTGGCGATCGATTTTGCAGGGTCGGCTTCGACTCAGACAGATACTTAAGTCCCGATTCGACCCCGAAAGATTGAGTTGATACCATCGCGCAATAACTATCCTAGGTTATTAGTCAGCAGTCATTAATCAGCAGTCAGCAGTCGGCAGTCATTAATCAGCAGTCATTGGTCGTTGGCAGTAGACTAATGTCTGGAGACTTGTGAGTCATGACTCAAAACTAGCCACAAACAGCTAATCGCTACTGTGTTTTCCAGTGTACAATTTACAGCCGTGCGTTTTCTACAAATTAAACATCTCGCCACCGAAGACCTCAACAGTGCAGTCGAACTCGATCGGCTCTGTTTTGGCGGACTGTGGACGATCGAAGGCTATGGGCGCGAGTTAGGCAGTCCTAACAGCGATTTACTGGGTTTGTGGGCATCGGAAACCGAGGTCGGCGCCTCAGAAAGATTTGACAGCGAACTTGAGTCGATCGATCCCAACAGCATTCTCAACCCAAAACCGCTGAGTGTTGAGAGCTCCTCGCCAGCAACTCCCAACTCAAAACTTACCCCAACCCTGATCGGTTTGGGTTGCCTGTGGGCAATTTTAGAAGAAGCTCATATTACAATTTTGGCAATTCATCCTCGCTTTCAAGGTCAGGGTTTAGGACAAGCTCTGCTTTGGGATTTACTAAAAAAGGCTCACTATAGACAATTAGAACGGGCAACCTTAGAAGTGCGGGAATCTAATTTAGCCGCAGTGTCACTGTACAAAAAATTTGGTTTTAAAGAGGCAGGACGGCGGAAACGGTACTACGAAGACACCGGAGAAGATGCTCTGGTAATGTGGCGCAGCGGCATTGAAAAACCTGAGTTTCAGCAATATTTGGCGGTTGAGGAACAGGAAATTTGCGATCGGCTGGACAAAAAAAGCTGGCAGGGTAAATCAATAGTTTTGAATTTGGAATTGGGAATTTTGGGCAGCCTACTTTGGGGATTTCATTTATGCTAAGAGTTTAATTTATTCAAGCTGTATTTAAAAATACAGTTAATTAGCCTAAAGTCGGAATTTTATCTGTTCTCTAGAACGATAGCCAAACTTTTTAGTCTAATGAGTGTCTGACGATTAGGCATCTCCGAAAATTCAACTTTTGTCCCTATGCTACAATGATTTTAGACTACTTATAGCATTTCTCAGAAAGATGAGGTATGATGTTACTGACACTCATTCATGAGGGTCAAACAGAGAACACACGATCGAATGAAC